>DASUME010000963.1:0-2529 GCA_036277895.1 Polyangiales bacterium | reverse complement strand
GCCCTGCGGCAGCGAAGCGTCAGCACCCGGTGCGACATCCGCCTCGCGCTCGCTTGAGCATCCGACGATCGACAGCATAAAAAAAGACAGGAGCGCGCGTACCGGCCAAGCAATCAGGGCAGTTCGCATTGAGAATCCTGTTATCACGTGACGCTTCTGAGTCGCGCAACAACCTCGAAGGAGAACGACGCCGCAGTGCCGCAGCAAACATGTCGCGACCTCCAACACGTCGAACGGCGGCTCTCGAAGCGGCCCCGAAGGAGACGAGCGAGCCTCAGGGCGCAAGAGCATCCTCCCCCGCGCAGCGTGGGAGCTCGTCATTTCTTCAACTGGCGTCGCAGGGCGGCGACATGACGCTCGACTACGTGGACTCCGGGCACTAGCCACGCCGCTCGAGCAGCAGGGGCAGCAACTGCAAGTTGATCAGCGCCACCTCGTCGCAGGGCTGCGTGGTAGCGGCGAGCGCGCGGATCTCGCGGAAGGCACGGCGCAAGATCTCGCGCGCCGCATCGACGTTCGCACTCGACAGGCCCGCCAGAGAGTACGCGTAGAAGTCCGCGTCGGAGCGATCCTGCACGCGCTGGCGCGCCGTCTCCAGCCAGTGTGCGAGCAGCGCGTTCACGCGCGCGCGATCGCCGCGGGTGTCGACCGACCCGTTTGCGCTCAGCTTGTACCGGCCGTCGGACTCAGTGATCACGCCGCCCTGCAGCAGCAGGCGCAGCGCACGTTCCTCCTGCGGCGAGTCGATCTTCAGCATGCGCGCGATCTCACCGGGCTCGTGGGGGCCTTCGCGCCGGCGGTACTCTTCGGTCTCGAGAACGCGGATCACCGCCTCCGTCCAAGGCGCCTCGTACGCCGCGCGACGGGTGGCGTTGGCCGCCTCGTAGCGCGCGAGCAGAGAGGGCACGCGCTCGATCGGGACCAGCGCCGCGATCAAGTCGTAGAGCCGGCCGGTGGTGGCGTCGACGTAGCGCATGAAGTCCGTGAAACGCGGCTCCGCTTCGCCGCGCAACCAGCGACGCAGCGCGAAGCGGGAGACCCCGACGCGAGGGGCGATCCGCGCCACTGGGGTGGAGCCCCGGACGGCATCCATCCAGGAGGCAAGCTGAAGGTGCCCGCGCGACGCGGCCAACGGAGCTGGGTGGAAACGTGCGAACGCCGACACCACGTCGACCCCAGTTTTTTGTGCTGTCCGCAAGGCTTCTTGCGCGGTGGGGACTCGCCGTCCGTGTTCCCAGTCCGCGATTGGATTGCTCTTGTAGCCAAGACGACGCGCGAGCGCGCGTTGCGAACGTTCGCCGCGCAACGCTCGCAAGACCTCGCAGGCGACCTGATCGTGGTATCCCAGTTCCGCACCATCTGGCACGCCAGGGAGCATACTTTGTTTCGCTGCCGCGAGACGAGCGCTTGCTCTGTTGCGACGGTCGGGAAACGATCGGAGCATGAACATCCGCTCCCTCGGCCTCTCCGTTCTCCTGGGCTCCGTGGCGTGTACCGGCGACACCGGCACCGAGACGGATCGGCCCGGCTGCAGCGAAACCGTCTCCGAGCGCAGCCTTACGGCGGACGAGCAGACCGCGGTGGGCACGCCTGCGCAGTGGGCCCAGCGCGGGCACAGTTTGCCCACTGCGACGCTGCGCTTCCGCGACGGGACAGGGGCCGCGTCGAAGACGAGCGGTCTGAGCCTGAAGCTCGACCTAGAGCCGGCGAACGCGCGTTTGCGGCAGCGCCGCGATGCGGAGAGCCCGCAGGTGATCTGTCCAGACGTCCTCGATGTGCCCGCCACGCTTGCATTGCACAGCGACGACGGCGCGTTCGACGAGAGCTTCACGGCGACGGCGCGCATCGAGGGGTCCCAGCTCTCGTTCCGCAGCTCGGTACTGGTCAGCGCGCTGCGCGGCAGCTATCGCCCGGTCGGCTTCGACGCCAAATTCACCGAGCTTCACGTCCAGGCCTTCGTCGGCGAAGCATCGAGCCAGGGCTCGCTGATGCTGGAGGCGCCGGCCTCGATCGCGAGCACCTCCGCAGACGTCGGAGACTGGTGATGATGCTGCGAGTTTCACTCCTGCTTGCACTCGGCTGCCTCGCCGCATGCGCAAGTTCCGACCAGCCCAGCGACGTGGACACGCTGTGGCTGTCGTACCGACGCGCCTCCACCGCGACGGACGAGCTGCTGCTGATCCAGGAAGACGGCACCTACACGATCGTGTACACGCCCTCCGCACCGCGCGGCGAGGGAACGCTCGAAAGCGCGCAGCGTGCACAGCTAGTCGACCTGCTCCGCCCGGAGCGCACCGGAAGTTACGAACAAGACAGCCTGCTCCGCGGATCGCCCGCAGCGAGCTGCGACGCGTCGACCGCGCAGCCGGTCGTCTTCTCGCTGCTCTGGGAGCCCACAGCGATCAGCACTAGCAACGGCTTCGGCTGCTGGGCTCAAGCTGCGAGCCAGAGCGCGGCAACGCAGGAACTACTCAGCGCATTGAACGCAGTGCTCGGACCGCCGCGCTCCCCGTAGTGCCCTTGATTCGT
>DASUME010000962.1:0-19750 GCA_036277895.1 Polyangiales bacterium | reverse complement strand
CGCGCCGCGCTCGTGGCCGAAGATCTCGCCCTCGACGATGCTCTCGGGCAGCGCCGCCAGGTTCACCGCCACGAACTCGCCCTTGCGACCGGAGTTCTCGTGCACGTGGCGCGCGATCAGCTCCTTGCCGGTGCCGCTCTGGCCGAGCACCAGCACGTTCGCGCTGGAGGGCGCCGCCTGGGTCGCGATCGCGAGCGCGCGCCGCAGGATCAGCGACGAGCCGACGATCGTCTTGTGCTTGAGCTGGGTGAGCTCGCGCTTGAGGTCCTTGTTCTCGCGCACCAGCGCCTGGCGCTCGGCGGCCTTGCGCACGGTCTTCACGATCTGCACGCGCTTGAGCGGCTTCTCGACGAAGTCGTAGGCGCCCTCGCGCATGGCGTTGACCGCGGTCTCGACGGTGCCGTAGGCCGTCATCACCACGACCTCGCTGTCCGGCGAGACGGTGGCGAGCGCCTTGATCAGCGACACTCCGTCCATGCCGGGCATCATCAGATCGCTGAGCACCACGTGCACCCGGTGCTGGCGGCAGACCTCGAGCGCCTTCTGCCCGCCCGGGGCGGTGAACACGCGCATGCCCTCGCGGGCGAAGATGCGCTCCAGCGACTCCACGTTTGCCGCTTCGTCGTCGACGACCAGGACCGTGATGTCAGGTTCGCTCGCCATGTGCCAGATTGTCCGCCTTCAAGACAACCTGTCACAGTATTGGGTCCATTGCACCCCTCGTCTCGCAGTCGCCCGGGCGAGCCAGGTATGCTGCCGCACCGTTCGAACCCTGGAGAGAGCTGGATGTTGGATGCCCTGAGCTCGAGTTTCACGCTGATCAACCCCAGCGGCCTGGCGGTGTTGGGGGCGATCCTGGCGCTGCTCGTCGGCGGAGTCGTGGTGACGGTGATCGTGCGCGCACGCTACGCGAGCATCGCCAACGACCTGCGGCGCAGTGCCTACGACGGCGCGGTCAGCTTCGAGAGCGGCGTGCTGACCAGCATCGTGCGCGAGGCGCTCGACGCCCGGCGCGCGACGGCCGAGGTCAACGCGCAGTCGATCATCGAGAGCTGCTTCGCGCAGGAGCTGAGGGGACTGCTGGTCGGCGAGCGCTTCGTGAAGGCGAGCGGGGGACTGACGATCATCTTCGGCCTGGTGGGTACGTTCTTCGGCCTCTCGCTCGCGATCGGCAAGCTGGTCAAGCTGGTGGGCTCGTCGGACGTGAGCGGCACCTCGGAGATCGCGGAGTCGCTCACCGCGGGCCTGGTCGATGCGCTGGCGGGCATGTCGGTCGCGTTCACCAGCTCGCTGTTCGGCATCCTGGCGGCGATCGTGATGACGCTGCTCGGCGTGTTCGCGAGCATCGCCGACAGGCGGCAAGCGCTGATGGCGAACATCGAGTCGTACCTCGATCACGTGGTGCTCACGCGCGGCGCGCTCGGTGGGGGCGGCGACGGCCGCATCGAGCAGGCGGTGGGCGCGTTCGCGCAGACGGTGGGGCAGCTCGATCAGGTAGTCGGCCGCTTCGAGGGCGCGCTCGGCACGTTCGCGGGCAACACGCGCGACTTCCAGGAGATCAACCTCCACCTCAAGGACAACATCCAGCGCATGAGCCTCAGCTTCGCGGACCTCAGCGACTCGCTGAAGCGCCGCGACGGGCGGTGAACGATGGCCAAGCGTAGGAGAGCGATGCTGCAGGAAGAGGAGGGCGAGAACTTCTGGCCCTCCTTTACCGACTTGATCTCGACGATCGCGCTGATCCTGTTCGTGCTGGTGTTGCTCGCCTTCATCCAGAACCTGATCAGCGGCAAGAACCTGGCGTACATCCGCGCGCAGCTCGATGGCACCGCCAAGCAGCTCGGCAACTCGCGCGCGCAGCTGGCCACGTCCGAGCAACGCTTGAAGGCGCTGGTCGCGGAGATCGAAGCGGGCCAGTCGCAGCTCAAGCTGTCGGAGGCGAAGGTCGCGGCGCAAGAGACGGCGATCGCGGACAGCAACCTGCAGCTCGACGCGCTGCGCACGCGGCTGCGCGGCATCGCGCTGCTGCGGCTCGACGTGCTCGACAACGTGAAGAAATCGCTCGAGACGCAGCTCAAGGGCGGCAAGGGACCCGCGCTGACGGTCGCCGAGAACGGCAACATCGTGCTGAACGAGAACCTGGTGTTCGAGTACAACTCGTACACCATCAAGCGCGACGGCAAGCCGCTGCTGCAGTCGCTCGCCGCCACGTTCGGGCGCGTGCTCGCGGACCCCGCCGTGCGCGCGAACATCGACGTGATCCTGGTGCAGGGCCACACCGACGAGCGTGGCTCGGATGCCTACAACCGCGAGCTGTCCGCCAAGCGCGCCAACACCGTGCTCGACTTCATGATGGAGTCGAACAAGCCGCTCGCGAAGGACTACTCCGGGTTCTTCGCGTCGAGCGCGTACTCCAAGTCGCGGCCCGTCAACACCGCCCACAACGAGCAGGCCTACGAGCAGAACCGCCGCATCGAGATCTCGATCGTGCTCAAGGATGCCAGCGTGCGCGGCTTGATCGACGACTACATGAAGCGCGTCGAAGTGCCGGCCGCGCCGTAGCAAATGGTCTGCGAATGGTGAGTTTTTGAGCCGCGTGCACCGAGTTACGAGTCTTTCAACGCGCCACATCGAACAGCGCGTCGGAGGTCTCGATGAATCGGATCATGGCAGTGGCAGGCTTGAGCTCTGCGCAGTTGTTGTTCGCGTGCGGCACGGAGAGCGTGGAGTCGCGCGCGCCGGCGAACGGCGCGTATCAAGAGATCGTGGGCGGCACGCCCGCGGCCGCGGGGCAGTTTCCCGGAATCGTGTCGTTGCGCGCGAGCGGCCAACATGTGTGCGGCGGTACGGTGATCGCGCCGAACTGGGTGCTGACTGCAGGTCACTGCACGGAGGCGGGGTTCACCGGGGGCGTGACGGAGGTGGTCGCCAAGACGCTCGCGCTCAACGGGGCGGGCGAGAGCGCGCGCGTCTGGAAGGCGTATCGCCATCCAGGCTTCGACGACGAGAAGGATCAGTTCGCCATCTACAACGACTTCTCGCTGCTACGGCTCGCGACCGGCACGAGCGAACCGCCGGTCCGGGTGGTCAACACCACCGAGATGAAGACGCTCACCCCCGGGGCGGACTTGGTGGTGGCCGGTTGGGGCCAGACGCGCGAGGGAAACTTCCCGCTCAGCGACAAACTGCTGTTCGCGCACGTGCCGCTGGTCGCGCGCAACGTCTGCCAGAGCTCGTACCCGGGCCTGGCCCCCGAGACCGTGTGCGCGGGCGTAAAGGCCGGCGGCCGCGACTCGTGCCAGGGCGATAGCGGAGGTCCGCTGTTTGGGCAGGTGGCCGGACAGCGAGTTCTGGTTGGCGTGGTGAGCTCGGGCGACGGCTGCGCTCGGCCGGACAAGTACGGCATGTACGGCGGCGTGTTCGCCGCGAAGAGCTGGATCGACGCGACGATCGCGCAGGGCGATGCCGACTTCGCGAAGGCCGGCCAGTGCGTCGCGAGCTGCGCGGACGATGCCTGCAAGTGCAAGTGCCTCGGCGCGACGAGCGGGCTCTGCGCCGCGACGGCAGGCGGCATCATCCCCGGCCAGCCGGACCCGTACGGCAACCCGGGCATCTACACGGACGCCGGCGTCTACGGAGGCCAGCCCCCGTATGGAGGCCAGCCGCCCTACGAAGGCCAGCCCCCCTACGGCGACCCGGGATTCTACGCCGACGGCGGCGTGCCACTCCCGTACGGCGGCGACGAGTACGGCGAAGGCGAGTACGGCGAAGGCGAGTACGGCGGTGATCCCTACTACGGCGGCGGCGAGTACGGCGGTGAGTACGGCGGCGGCGAGTACGGCGGGGATCCCTACGGTGACCCTTACGGCGGCGGTGAGTACGGCGGCGGCGAGTTCGGCGGCGATCCCTACTTTGGCGGCGGCGAGTTCGGCGGGGACCCGTACGCGACAGGCGAGGGTCCGTACGGCGGCGGAGACTACTACGGCGGCGAAGCTTACTGAGGCGCTCAGTCCGCGTACGGAACGCGCTCCATCGCAGGGCGCTGACCGTGCCAGCGCAGCAGCGAGGTCTGCGGCTTGCCTTCGTCGTTGTACTCGATCAGCGCGTACGTCAGGCCGCTCGCCTGCCCGAGGTAGCGCAGGTCGAGGTTGATCATGTCCATCCAGGTGCCGGTGTTGACCATCAGCTTGCCGTTCGGCAACGCGCGCACCCGCGGCGCATGGCTGTGGCCCACGATCAGCGTGTGGACGCCGCGCAGCTTCGACAGCGAGCGCGTCACCTGCGCATCGAAGTCGCCCAGCCCGACCACCTCTTCGCGGAACATGCTCGGCAGCTTTCGGATGCGCTCCATCCAGGCGCGAATGGTGAACACGCGGTGGCGTAGCCAGTGCGTGGTGCAGTGAAGCAAGAAGCGCAGCGTGAACGAGGGCTCGAAGATCAGCCCGCCGAGCAGGAAGCGCGCAAACGGCTGCACGCGATCGATGTGCTGCTTCTCCAGCTTCGCGGGGTTCATCACCTCCAGGATCCAGAGGCTGCCCCAGGGCAGGTCCAGCACCTCGCTGCCGTCCTTGCGCTTGCGCGTCAGCCGCCGGTAGTCGACGCGATGGATCGACTCCAGCTGGTGCCCGTGCCGGATCTGGATGCCCTCGGGCAGTGCGTAGGTGTCGCTGGTGGTGATGAAGCGGACGCGCGGCTCAGCCTTACCGGGCGCCACGTAGCGCCTGAACACCTCCTGCGCGGCGGGGAAGAGCATGTCGAGGTCGTGATTGCCGGGCAGGTACACCAGCCGGCGGGTCGGCCGGCTCAGGAACGATCGCAGCGCAGCCACGAAGCGAGGGTGACCGTCCAGGCACTGAGCGAGCTTGTTCGCGGCGATGTCGGCAGTGATCTCTGTTGGCCAAATGCCATCGACTTGCACTTTCAACAGGTCGAAGATGTCTCCGTTGAGGATCAGCTCGATCTGGGTCGCCTCGCCGACCTTGCGATCGTAGTGCTCGAGCAGCTCTGCAAAGCGCTCATCGTAAAAGAAGTCCTCGAACGGATTGAGCTGTCCCTCGGGCACACCCGTTCCGAGATGCAGATCACTAACGACCAGGCGAATCAACTTCACGAAAGGTGCGCCCCCGCGCCGCACCTCCATCGTGCAACACGCGAATCGCAAAGGGGCCGTCAATTGACACGCCCTGATTTCGGCCCTACATCGGCCGCTAGCGGATCGATTCGTATCGGGGTTTGGGGAGAGCAATGGCCTACGTCGTCGGCGAAGCGTGCATCAACTGTAAGTACTCGGATTGCGTCGCGGTCTGCCCGGTGGACTGCTTCTACGAGGGTGCCAATACCCTCGTGATCAATCCTGATGAGTGCATCCACTGCGGCGCCTGCGAACCCGAGTGCCCGACCAACGCCATCTACGACGAGGACGATCTCCCGGCGAAGTGGAGTGCGTTCAAGGATCTCAACGCGCTCTACTCGGGCGCCAAGGGACCGGACGAGGTCGATCGCACGGGCTTCCCGAAGTCCGTGCTGGCGGTGCTCAACAACGGCGGCTTCAAGGCCTGGCCGAACATCAACGCGCAGAAGCCCTCGCTCCCCACCGCGGACGCGGAGGCCAAGCGCGAAGGCAAGCTCGAAGAGTTCAGCGAAAAGCCCGGCGGCTGAGCTACTCGGCGTCCTTCGGAAAGAAGAGACGCCCCACCTCGAGCTCCACGGCAGGGAACGGCTCGATGCGTACCTTGGCCGAGTCGTCGTAGACGCCGAGCTCGAGCCACAGCCCGTCGCGAAGCGTGAGCGCGGTGAGGACGCGACGCTCGGGCTCGATCAGCCAGTAGTACGGCACGCCGAAGCGCGCGTAGAGCTCGCGCTTCGTCACCAGATCGTGCTTCGCGTTGGACGGCGAGATGACCTCGCAGATCCAGTCCGGAGCCAGCGAGATAGGTCGCTCGCGCTGGGGCTTCGGCAAGCGCTCGCGCCTCCAGCCGGAGACGTCCGGCCGCACGACGTCATGAACGCTCAGCTGCACGTCCACCTCCGCCATCAGCCACCAACCGCCAGGGCCTCCGCGCCCGTCGTCGTCGTCGTACGGACCGCCGACGAAGCTGCCCAGCGTGCGCTGCGCGCGACCGTGCTCTGGCATCGGCGGCGGCGAGACGACGAGCCGGCCCGCCACCACCTCTGCACGAACATCGTCCGGCAGCGCGACCAGGTCAGCGTAGGTGGCGAGCTTGATGGCCATTCCGCGACCGTACCACCGGGCCCATGACGCGAGAAGGCAGCGTGCCCACCAACCACCCGCGCGGGTGATCAGCCGCCGCTGAGCTCTTCGGCTTCGCTTACTTCTTCGCTCGGTGGGCGGTCGTCGTCGAGCTCGTCGAGGTAGCCCTCGGGGAGCTGCACGCGCTGGCGGCCGGACGTCTTGCCGCGCGGCACGCGCATCGCGCTGGGCGGGAAGGGCGTACTCGGATCCGCGCTCGCGAGCGCGGCTTGGAGCTCGGCCATCGTCGTCACGTGCACCAACCTGTTGCGCAGCTCCGCGCTGCCGCGGAAGCCCTTCGTGTACCAGGTGCTGTGCTTGCGGAACATGCGCATGGCGTGCGCCTCGCCGAGCCAGCCCGCGAGCAGGCGCGCGTGCGTGAGCATCACGTCCACCACCTCGCCGAGGTTCGGTGGATTGCGCGGGTCCCGCCCGTCGAACACGTCTGCCAGGTCGCGGAACAACCACGGCCGACCGAGGCAGCCGCGCCCGACCACCACGCCGTCGCAGCCCGTCGTGCGCATCATGCGCAGCGCGTCGTGCGCCTCCCAGATGTCGCCGTTGCCGAGCACCGGGATGGTGCGAACCGCGTTCTTCAGCTCCGTGATCGCACTCCAGTCGGCCTGCCCATCGTAGAGCTGCTCGGCGGTGCGCGCGTGCAGCGCCACGGCCTTGCAGCCTTCGCCTTCGCCCACGAGGCCGGAGTCGAGGAACGTCATGTGCGCGTCGTCGGTGCCCTTGCGGAACTTGATGGTCACCGGCACATCGCCGGCGCTGGCGACGGCGGCGCGCACGATGTTGCGCAGCAGCTTGGGCTTGAGCGGGATCGCGGAGCCGCCGCCCTTACGCGTGACCTTGGGCACCGGGCAGCCGAAGTTCATGTCGATGTGATCGACCTGCCCCTCGCCCACCAGCCACTTCACCGCTTCGCCGACGAAGTACGGGTCCACGCCGTACAGCTGCAGGCTGCGCGTGGTCTCCTCGGGCCCGAAGTCGGCCAGCCGGCGCGTCTTCTCGCGCCCCTCGGCGAGCGGGCGCGCGGTCACCATCTCGCTCACGTACAGCCCGGCGCCAAAGCGCCGCGTCAGCGTCCGAAACGGATAGTTCGTGACCCCTGCCATCGGCGCCAGCACGACGGGCGGCCACACCTCCAGCGGTCCGATACGCAGCGCACGAAACTCGCCCTCGTGCGCGAGGGGCACGTCGCGATTGAGTTCGCTGCGGTACATCGGGTCCATCGGTTGTCCTGTTCGGTGATTCGAGCTTGGCTTGAAGGGGGATGTAGGTTTAGCTTGCGCCGTGATCATCGTGCGACGGAAACACGCGGTGGTGACCATTAGAGGAAACCAGGACGTTGCGACGAGGCCGCGCACGCCGGGACAGGTTGCTGGTTACCAGGGAGCTTAGAATGATGCGTCGCGTAGGAACTCGGTTGCTTGGCTCGATCCCGTGGCTGCTCTCGAGCGCGCTGGGCGGCTGTTACGCACACCACACCGCCGACGAGGAGCTGCTCGATATCGGCTTCCCGGAAGAAGCCTACCCGGACGCGGGCGCGGCCAGGGACGCGGGCCCAATCAACAAGTGCACCCAGACCGATCCGATCCAGCTGCTCCTGTGCCAGGTCACCTCGGGCGGCGGGCTGGGCGGCTTGGGTGGCCTCGGCGGCACTGGAACGGGCACCGGCACGGGCACCGGCCAGACGCCTGACCTCGGCGGCCTCCAGGACATCATCGACCTGCTCGGTGGCGCCGGCGGCGCCGGCGGCGGAACGAACACCGGCGCGGGCGGCCTTCAGGACATCATCGACCTGCTCGGCGGCCTCAATGGCGGCGGCCTCAATGGCGGCGGCCAGGGCACCGGCACCGGCGCCAACCCGTTCCAGGACTTCCTGGACCAGCTCAACGCTGGCCGTCGCGATGCGGGCGCGCCCGTGCCGCCGCCGGCCACCGGTGGCGTCACCGAGGCGCAGTGCGCCAAGGCGACCGACCTGCAGACGCGCTTCCTGTGCGCGGTCAACGGCTTCGCCACGCCCGCCCAGGGGCGTCGCGACGGCGGCACCGGCTTCAGCTGGCCGTTCCCGGTGCCCGGCCAGAACACCGGCGATGCCGGCGTGCCGACGGTCTACTGAGCCCAGTACTCGGCGACCGCTTCGACCGGGTGCAGCGTCTCGTAGATCCGTCCGACGCGCACCTGGACGCGGTCGTCGTTCAGCCGTGACGACGCCAGCTCGTAGAGCCAGTGCGCGAAGCGCTCGCTGGTCGGGCTGAACGGGAACACGGCCAGCTTCATCCCGCCTGGGTAGGCACCGCGTGCGCCGCCCAGCTCGACCTCCTCGCGCGGCGCTTCCTCGCACTCGACGGGGCCGCGGCTCGCGAGCAGCTTGCGACCCGTGTCGGCGAGCTCGCGCTCGATCTCGGCGAAGGTGTCCTTGCCGATCGCGAGCGCGTGGTCGAGCAGCGCGTGGCAGGGCGTGAGCACGCGGCGCTTGAGCACACCGAAGTCGATCACGAAGCCCTGCGCATCGAGCTCGCGCGCCTCGACCTCGACCTCGAACTTCCAGGTGTGGCCGTGCAAGTTGATGCAAGGCCCGAGGTGACCGCGCACGTGGTGCGCGAAGTCGATGTCGATGGACTTGCGGACCCGAAACATCGCGCGGGTCTGACATGGAGCGCTAGGGCAAGCAATCTGCCGTTGCCTGACCCGGGGCGTCTGGCAAAAGGTCTGTATGCTCGGGATCGATCTCAAGGGAAAGCGCGCGCTGGTCGCCGGCGTTGCAGATGATGGAGGCCTCGGCTGGGGCATCGCGAAGGCGTTGGCCGAAGCCGGCGCGAGCGTTTGCGTGGGCACCTGGCCCCCTGCGCTCGGCATCTTCGAGACGCTGCTGCGCCGCGGCAAGCTCGACGAGTCGGCAAAGTTCGAGAGCGGGGAGGGCACGCTCCAGTTCGAGAAGGTGTATCCGCTCGACGCCGAGTTCGACGCCGAAGAAGACGTGCCGAAGGAGCTGCGCGAGAACAAGCGCTACGCGGAGCGCGGAGACGTCAGCATCGGCGGCCTGCGCTCGCGCCTGGTGCAGGACTTCGGCGAGGGCTGTCTCGACGTGGTGGTGCACTGCCTCGCCAACGGGCCCGAGGTGAAGAAGCCGCTGCTGGAGACCAGCCGCAAGGGCTACCTCGCCGCGAACAGCGCCAGCGCGTACTCGTACGTGTCGTTGGTGCAGCAGCTGGGACCGCTGGTGCGCAAGGGCGGCTCGTTCTTGTCGCTCACGTACATCGCGGCCGATCGCGTGATCCCCGGCTACGGTGGCGGCATGTCGTCCGCGAAGGCGGCGCTGGAGAGCGACACGCGCTTGCTGGCCTACGAGGCGGGTCGTCGCTGGGGCCACCGCGTGAACTGCATCTCGGCGGGCCCGTTCGCCTCGCGCGCGGCCTCCGCGATCGGCTTCATCGGCAAGATGATCGATCAGGCCAAGCTGGTGCAGCCGCTGCCCGAGGCGATCACGGCCCGCGAGGTCGGCACCGCGGCGGCGTTCTTGCTCAGCCCGCTCGCGAGCGGCATCACCGGCCACGTGGTCTACGTGGACAAGGGCTACCACGCGATGGGCGCGACCGCGGATCTCGGCTGAGCCGCGCGCGGGTCAGTCGAAGCCGGGCATCAGCATGTTGATGTAGCTCGCGGGCTTCCTGACGCCCTGGGCTTCGAACCACTCCTCGGCGTGCGCGCGCAGCTCGCGGCCGCGGGTGCTGCCGAGCATGCGGCCGAGCTGGTAGCGCGTGGCGGCGGCGTAGAGGGTCATCTCGCCCTCGTAGAACGAGGCCTCGGCTTGCTCCAGGCGCTGGATCGCGCGCTCGCGGTCGCCGCGCGAGGCGTCGACGCCCGCGCGGGCGGCGTGGCCCCAGCCCACGGCGTACGGCACGCGTAGCGCGGTCAGCTTGGCGCCCGAGTCGGCGGCGTCGCGGAGTAGCAGCTCGCGCTCGTCGCGATCGGTGCGCGCCTGCGCGATGCCGGCACGCGCGCGCAGGTGCCGCAGCGCGTAGCCCACGATCGGCGCATTCAGCAGCAGCGCCTTGCTGATCTGCGGCCAGGCCACCATCAAGCGCGAGTACGGCTTGCCGCTGCGCGTGTACATCTCGACCTGGATCGCGCCCGTCTGGTGGAACAGCTGCTGCAGGTGGAAGCGGCCGTGGTTGATGTTCGCGTAGGCCTTCTCCAGCACGCGCGAGGCCTCGCGCGGCTCGTCGGCCATCAGGTGCGGCACGTAGCCGACCGCGGCCAGCATGTTGGTGTACGCGTAGAGCTCGCCGTACTCCTCGGCGTCCTGCATCTCGCGCTGCAGACGCGCCGCGTGCGACTTGAGCTCGCCCACGAACGAGCCGGCCAGGAAGCGCAGCACACGCATGTTGCTGACCTCCCAGTCGAAGTTCACGCACTGCGTGTGGAGGATGCGCTCCGCTTCGACGCTCTGGTGCAGGCTCTCGCGGATGTTGCCGCGCGCGAAGCTCGCCAGCGCGCGCACGCCGAGCGCGGTGCCGAGCGCCTCCGCGTCGCCCGTCTGCTTGGCGAGTGCCTCCGCGCGCTCCAGCATCGCGAGCCAGCTCTCGCTACCCGGCTCGGCCGAGGCCGCCCGAAAGCCCGCCTCACGCGCCAAAGCGCGCGCCACGCGCACCGGGTCGCCGAGCTTGAGCGAGAGCAGCAGGTAGCGCGTCTGCGCGTCGGTGCCGCGCACGGTGTCGATCGAGCCGAGTGCCACCGCCAGGGAGCCGAGGATGTCTGCGCGCAGCTGATCGTGCGGCGCGATCTGCGAGGCGTCGCGTGGCTCGAATTTCGTGCCGCGCAGCGTGAGCTCCATGCGGTGCCGGAACAGCGACAGCAGCGCGGACGCCTGCGAGCGCGGCAAGCGCACGCCGAGCCGCTCCAGCACGCTCTCGATCGTCGCCAGGCCATCTCGTGTCAGGCCGGTGCGCAGCAGCTGGTGCGCGGCCTGGCGCTCCAGCTCCAGCGCGTCGCCGTCGTCCGCCTTGCGCGCCGCCTCGAAGTACGCACGCGCGGCGCGTTCACTCTGGCCCGCGCTGGCGTAGGCGCGCGCGAGCTCGGTGCGCAGCCGGCGTTCTTCCTGCGGGTCGCTCTGCGCGTAGTTGAGCGCCTCGTGATAGAGCTGCACCGCGGCGTCGAACGCGAGCGCGTTGCGCGCTTGATCGGCGGCGATCGCGGTCGCCGTGGCCGCGCGCTCCTCGTGGCCCGCGTCGCGCAGGTGGGTGGCCAGCACGTCCGCGGGGGCGTCGTCCCAGGCGGCGAGCGCGAGCGCGATCTGCCGGTGCACACGCCGCTTGTCCACGCTCGCGCGCGCGAGCACCGCGTGGCGCACGGCGGCGTGGCTGGGCGTGAAGCGCTCGCCCTCGCTCTCGCGCAGGCTGCGTCCGAGGTTCGACACGCGCAGGATCGCGCTCTGGCGCGAGACCGATTCCTCGGACAAGCCGCTGGCCGCTGCCGCCACCTCGGCGGGAAGTGGTACGCGTGCGTAGCAGAGCGCGATCAGCAGCTGCTGGGACTCGCTCGGCAGCTGCTGCACACGCTGCCAGATCAGATCGTCGAGCGTGAGCGCGCTCGAGGCGGGCGCATTGTTGAGCAGGAAGTGCCGCGCCAGCGCGTCGATGCGCAGCGGGTGGCCCTGGCTCTGCACCGCCGTGCGCTGTGCGATGCGCGGCTCCTCCACGCCACCGGACTCCAGCAGGTTCTCGGTCAGCTCGCGCGCGGCGTTCTCGCCCAGCGCCTTGAGGCGCATCAGTGTGACGCGCTCGTCGTGGCGGGCCAGCCACTGGCGCAGCGGCGGATCGGCCGCGCGCAGCTCTCCGTGCACCAACAACAGCAGCAACATCGTCGGCGGCTCGGGAGAACGCAGCAGCTCGTCGAGCACGCTCAGCGCGTCGCTGTCGGCCCACTGCATGTTGTCGAGCACGACCAACATCGGTGCGCGCTTGGAGAGGTCGGACAACAGCGTGCGCAACGCGCGCAGCGCTACCCGGCGTAGCGAGCGCGGCTCGCGCGGCGCGGGCTCGCGCGTCTCCGGGATCGCGATCCGCGACAGCGATGGGAACATGCGCGGCAGCAGATCTGCATGCGGCGGCAGCAGCGTGGCGACTGCGCTCGCGTCTTGCTGCGCGAGGTAGCGGCTCAGCGCGTCGACGGCGCCGCTCACGCCGCGGAAGCCGCGCGGGCCCTCCGGGTCGCAGCGTCCACTCAGGTGCACCAGGTGCGGGTACTCGTTGCGCAGCTTGCGCGCGAGCTGGTTGGCCAGCGTGCGCTTGCCCAGGCCGGGCTCGCCGTACAGGCAGAGTGTGGAGACCGCCCCGTGGCGGGTGCGCTCGAACGCCTCCGCCAGCAGCCCGAGCTCGCGCCGCCTGCCCAGGAACGGCGCGGCGTCCGCGAGCAACGACCAGGTCTGCGACGGCCGCGGCTCGCTCTCGGTGACGATCCCGAGCCGCTCGCGGACCTCGTCGTACTCGGGGCGCGCGTCCGGATCGATCGCGAGCAGGTCGCGCGCGAGCTCCGCAAGAGGGCTTGCGGCCGGCAGCGGTGGCACGGCGCGCTGCTTCTGCTCGAGCAGGTCGGCGCCGCTGCCGGCGAACGGCGCTGCGCCCGCCAGGGCATGGAACAACACCGCACCCACGCTGTACCAGTCGGACGCGGGCGACTTCGGTGCGTCTTCGAGCCGCTCGGGTGCGACGTACGGCAGCGCGCTCAACAGCCGTTGCTCGCTCGCGCGCCCATCGCGCGATCCCGTGAGCTCACACTCGAGCAGGACCAGGCGGCCCTGAGGCGTGACGCGGACATGTTCGGGTTCGATCTGGCCATGCACGTGACCGGCGCCATGCAGGGCGTGCACCGCGCGCACCAGCTGGGCGAGCGCGCTGCGCAGGCGCAGCTCCGAGAGCGGCTCGGCGTTGCCACCGATGGGCTTGGTGCTCGCACGCGGACGCACGTACTCGAGCAGCGACTCGCCCTCCACGAACTCCATCGTGTAGAACCACAGCCCGTCGACGGTATCGAGCTCGCCCAGCGAGACCAGGCCCGGGTTGCGCACGCCCTTCAGCGACGTGAAGTCGTGGCGCAGCGGCTCGCCGGCGCCGCGCGAGACGGTACGCAGCGTACGCAGCGCCACGAACGTGCCGCGGGTCTCGTCCATCGCCTTGTACAGCTCGCCGATCGCACCCACGCCGATGCGCGACACGATGCGGAAGCGCGGGGTGCCATGAAACTGCGGCTCGAGGATCGCCACGCGGCGGCATCCTATACGAGCCCGCTGCAAAGTGTGCAGCGGAAGCGGGTGTCGAGCGGCTTATCGCTCGCGCATGGCCGCTTCGGCGGCAGAAGTGCGCAGCGCGTAGGCGCGATCGATCGTGCTTTGCAGCGAGGATGCTTGCTGGAGGCGATCGCGCAGGTGCTGCACCCCCCCTCCCTGCGGCGGCAAGTCCGACGAGCACGCGTGCAGTCCGTCGCGCAGCGCGCCGAGCCGCGCGTCGACGCGCGCGTAGGTCGCGTAGCCCAGATAGAGGCAGCCCAGCAGCGGAGCGACCGGCATGAGGGAGCGCAGCCGCCCCTGCCACGCGACCATGATCACCACCGCCAGTGCGAGCAAGCCACCGCCCACGAGCAGCTCGCGCAGGTGCGCGCGCAGCACGAAGACGCGCAGCGGCACTCGCAGCGAGGCGCGGATCGCCTGGCAGCGCGTGCCTTGCTGCAGGTCGTCGTGCACTCGCTGCACGCTGTTGTCGAGCAGCTGCAGCTCCGACGGGCTGACGCGCTCCAGGTCTGCGTTCAGCTGCGGCAACACGAGTGCATCCACCGCTGCCCCACCGACCTGCACCGAGCCGGCGTTGGTGAACACCTCGCGGCCGTGGCGCTGCACCCGGTAGACCTGGTCCGAGGGGGCCGGTGAAGGCGGGGGCGCGTCCTGCGCCCAGGCGACCAGGGACGTGCCGAGCCAGACCGCGAGCGCGAAGAACCGTAGCCGCGAGAACATGCGCTGGGCCAGGGTACCAAGAAGGCCTGGCCGTCCGCGCTGTTTTGTTGTCCCGCACGCCTGGGGGTGAGGTGCTGCCCTACCATCCAATCGGGGCACATCGCAGCCTCCTCACGGTAGGCGCTTGCACTTCTGCGTCCAGCATCGTT
This sequence comes from Polyangiales bacterium, assembly GCA_036277895.1. GTDB lineage: Bacteria > Myxococcota_A > Polyangia > Polyangiales > DASUME01 > DASUME01. Next base: position 5,334 of record DASUME010000962.1, on the reverse strand, counting down.
TGAATGGGGCTACACCCCCTGATGGAACGCCTGACCACGCTCGCCCGCGCGCAGATTCGCCAGCTCACCCTGTGGTGGCCGGCGTTGACCATGCACTTCGCGATGGGCGTGATGTTCCTGTGCCTGGCGATCCTGTTCGGCGCGCTCACGGGCGTGGTCGGAGGGGTGACCTGGTTCCTGGTCTGGCCCGCCTTCAGCCTGGTGGTGGTCGGGCTCGGCTACGTCTGGCTGGGCCCGTGGGTGCTGGGCAAGCAGGCGGACGGCACGCTGGCCTGGTACTCGGCCTTGCTGCTGATGCCGTACTTCGGCGCGGCGGAGTTCGCCTGGTACCTGGTGCGTGTGCTCGGTGGCGAGGAGGCCTGGCACGAGGTCTCGCGTGGGCTCTACCTCGGGCGTCGCGTGCAGCACTGGGAGATCCCGGCGCGCATCGGCCTGGTGCTCGACATGACCGCGGAGTTCGTGGAGCCGGTCGAGCTGCGCACCGGCCGCCGCTACGTGTGCATCCCGACGTTCGATGGGGCAGCGCCGCCGCCCGCGGTGCTCGCGGAGGCACTGGCAGACATCGTTTCGTACCAGGGCAACATCTACGTGCACTGCGCGGCCGGCCATGGTCGCTCCGCGATGGCGATGGCGGTGCTCCTGGTTGCACGCGGGCTGGCCGCGGACCTCGATGGCGCGATCGGGATGATGCAGCGGGCGCGCACACGGGTGAAGCTGCGCACCACGCAGAAGCGCGTCGCAGTGGCCGCGATCGAGCTGCTGCGTGCGCAGCAGAACGCTGACCGCCAAGTCGCTTAAGCGCACCTGGGTGGTCTCGGTCGCGTTTTGCGCACGCGGCCTCTGGCGCGCTCGACTCGAAACGTGTCCGCGATGTTTTTCCGCGTAAGCACCTTCACGCGCGCGTTGTTCGCGGTTGGTGCGCGCCGGCGAGCCTGCTAGTCAGCAAATCAGTGCCGTAGCGTTTGGAGCGCGGGCGCGACGGGGGCACGGATCGCCCTCGTGCTGGCAAGGAGAGCTCATGTTCGTAGCCCGTCCGATTGGTTTGTCCGTGAAGCAGCACGCGCCCCAAGCCGATCGCAACAAAGGGCCCATCGTCGACCTGCTCAAGCGCGTGTTGCCCGACACTGGGATGGCGCTCGAAGTGGGCAGCGGCACCGGTCAGCACGTGATCCACTTCGCCCGTCAGTTCCCGGGCCTGGTCTGGCAGCCGAGTGACTACGACCAGGTCGCGATCGCCAGCATCGAGAGCTACCGCCACGAGGCGCGCCTGGCCAACGTGCGCGAGCCGCTGTTGCTCGAGGTGCGCAAGAAGCTGTGGGGCAACGGCCAGGTCGACGTGGTGCTCGCGATCAACCTGGTGCACGTGACGTCCTGGTCGGTGAGTGAGGGCTTGTTCGACGGCGCACGTCGTCACCTGCGCGGGGCCGGCGTGTTGTTCCTCTACGGTCCGTTCAAGCAGAACGGCGGCTTCGCGAGCGACCAGGACGCCGAGCTGGATGCGGCCTTACGGAACCGCAACGCGGACTGGGGTCTGCGCGACATCGAGGCCGTGGTCGCGCTCGGCACTGCGCGCAACCTCGCGGTGGAACAAGTCGCCGATCTTCCCGGCGGGCAGGTGGGCGTGGTGTTCCGCAAGAGCGCTGACAACTGATCGCTCGCGTCGTCCGCTTCGGAGCTATTCGTGTCCGCCCGAGTCATCGTGCACCACGAGCCAGCGCGCGGAGCCGAACACCGCGGCCATCGCGCCGTAGCCGATCACGAACGGCCATGCCGGCGCGAGCACCAGGCGCGTGTCGCCGGGCGTGAAGGCGTAGGCGTGCATGAGGCCGAGGGCGCTCAGCGCTGCGCACACCAGCGCCCACACCGCGGCGCGCGCGAACCGGCGCTCGATCACGGCCACCGTCATCGCCGCCAGCAGCACGGACGAGAACACGAAGCCCTGCTCCAGCGCGAACGCGCCTTCGATCCAGGTGTCGGTGCGCAGGAAGCGATCGACCAGGCCGGAGTCGAACGGGTGGTAGTCGGCCGCGCGTAGCCCTTGCTTGGCGAGCAGCGCGCCCCACGCGGCGACGCCGGGCAACAAGCCCATCACCACCGCCGGGGCGTGCTCGCGCGGGGTGGCGGAGAACGCCTGCGCCGTGATCACGATCCCGATCCAGAGCACGATCGCGCCGCCGGCGTCGATCGGCACGAGCCACGCGATGTTCGCGACCGTGCCCGTGACGCAGATCAGCGTGACGAAGGCGCCGTTCAGCACCGAGTAGCCCGCGCGTGCGCCCATCGCCTTCCAGCCCGGGTGGCCGATGTAGATGGTGGTCGGAAAGCACGAGCCGAACAGCGCGCCCAGGATCGTGCCCACACCATTCACGGCCAGCGCGGGCAGGGTCTCGTACGAGTCGCCCGCGGCCTCGGCGCTCTCGATGTTCTGCAGCGAGCCGAGCAGGTTGAACAGGCCCATCGGCACGATCACCGAGAAGTACGTGAGCGCGTCCGGGCCGGTGAGCGCGCCGAACAGCTCGCTGACCATCGGCAGCGGCAGGTGAAAGCTCGGTGGCGGCGGTGGCGGCCCGCCGGGTGCGATGCCGGTGATCCACGAGAGCAGCGTGCCCAGCGCGACCGCGATCAGGCCAGCCGGGACTCCGCCCTTGAAGCGTACGCGCCCGAAGTACGGCAGCATCACGACCGCCAACGTGGACAGGCCGACGATCGGGCGCGAGAAGGTGCGCAGCAGGAAGCCGAGCGAGATGAAGCCGAGCGCGATGCCGGCGAGCGTGCTCAAGAGCGCCGCGCGCGGGGTGTGCTTGCGCAGCCACTCGGCCACGAACGAGCCCGCGAGCTCGATCAGCCCCGAGCCGAAGCAGGCGACCAGGCCCGCGCGGAACGCGATGCGCGACGCGTCCGGGCCCTGCGCGGCCAGCTTGGCGGGCAGCATGACCAGGAACACGAAGCCGAAGATGGAGACGGTGTTGATGCCGTAGGGCAGGGCGCAGGCATCCGCACGCCCCTCGGCGCGCCCGACCCGCATCGCCTCGCGTGCGTAGTAGAGGTTGCCCACGAGCACGGCGATCGCGGTGCCGGGCAAGATGTGGCCGTGCACGAGCTCGGCGTCGAAGCCGAGCACCAAGCGGCAGAGCGCATCGATCAGGAGCAGCTGAACGAGGTTGTCGAGCGCGAGCCCGAAGAAGCCGTCGATGTCCGAGCGAACGAACCAGCGCATGCCCAGCTCGCTCTATCACGAGGCATCTTGCGGTGCCTTTGCAGGACTGTTTCGAACCTACCTTGACGAGGTGGGCAGCCGGTCTACGAAGGTAGACATGCGAATCCTGCCCGTCTTCGTCGCCTGCGCCGCGCTCGGTTGTGGCGGCGCCACGCAAACCTCCGCTTCCAACGTCGGCACCACGGTCGCTGCGGCGCCGGCCGTCAATCCGATCACCGTGGCCGTCGACGGCCCGCAGCGCTCGCCCGAGAACAAGGCGCGCGACACGTACCGCCATCCCGAGGCCACGCTGGAGTTCATCGGCCTCACGCCCACCCAGCACGTGGTGGAGCTGTCGCCCGGCAAGGGCTGGTACACCGAGATCCTCGCGCCCCTGCTGCGCGACAACGGCTCGCTGACCGCGGCCGTGCCGACCGGGAATTACCTGCAGCCGTACAAGGACTGGCTCGCGACGCAGCCGGCCGTGTATGACAAGGTCGTGGTGCAGGAGCTGACGCCGCCCGAGCAGATCTCGTTCGGTCCGGACGCGTCTGCGGACGTGGTGGTCACGTTCCGCAACGTGCACAACTGGGTCAAGGGCGGCTACGCGCCCAAGGTGTTCGCCTCGGCGTTCGCGGTGCTCAAGCCCGGCGGCATCCTGGGGCTCGAGGAGCACCGCGCGCAGCCCGGAACGCCGGCCGCGCAGGCGCCCGACAGCGGCTACGTCACCGAGGAGAGCGTGATCGCGCTCGCCACCGCCGCGGGCTTCGTGCTCGAGGGAAAGAGCGAGATCAACGCCAACCCCAAGGACACCACCGACCACCCGAAGGGCGTGTGGACGCTGCCGCCGTCGTACGCGCTCGGCGATCAGGATCGCGAGAAGTACGCCGCGATCGGCGAGAGCGACCGCATGACGCTGCGCTTCAAGAAGCCCGCGCAGTAATCAGAGCGCGAGCCAGCCGGAGAATGCGACGTTCAGCGAGAGCGTGACGCTGCGCTCGTCGAGCCCGTCCCCGCCGCGGCCTTCGGCCTCGTACCAGCTGCCCGCGTAGGTGAACGCCAACGAGGGGTCGATCGAGAACGACTCGGTCAGGAAGCCGTAGACGCCGACCTCGGCGCCGACGGCGAACCCCCGGGTCTTCGCGACGTAGTCGGTGCCGCCGGTGAGATCGCCCTTGGACTTGCTCTTTGCGAAGTTGCCGCCGAGGAACGGACCCGCAAACACGCGCACGCCGCTGCCGGGCGCCACATAGCGGGCATATACGAACACGCCCTCGTTGGAGCCCGTGATCTTGCTGCCGTCGGCTTTGCTACGGGCGTAGTTGAAGGACACGCGCAGCCCGAGCTCGAGCGCGTCGAGCGGCAAGAAGCCCACCCGCGCGCCGAGCGTATTCGGGAAGCCGAAGCGAACGTTGCTGAAGTCCGGGTCGAAGCCGTCGATGCTCGACTTGCTCCAGTCGAACAAGGCGGTGTCGAGCGAGAGGTGCAGATCGTGCGCGAGGTCCCTGGCCTGTGCGACGGACGCGAACACGGACAACAGTGCGATCAACAGACTCTGCCGGATGACGTTCATCCCCTTTCGTATCGGATGGGGTCAGCGAGCTCAACCGTCTGCGGCGCCCGTTGGGGGTGGTTTAGCGCGGCTTCTTGGGTGGCTGGGTGCGCAGGCGAAAGTGGCCGCTGGGGATCGGGAGCGACGACGGGTGCGCGCGCTCGCGCGGCATGATGTACGTCAGCGCGCGCGTGCCGTCGGCGAGCTGGATCTCGCTGCGCTCGTAGTACGTGGGCACTTCTTCGAGCTCGTCGAGCTTCGCGAGCGTCTGGTCGTCGACCTCGTACAGCTCGCCGTGGATGGCCAGCGTGCCGCCCGCGATCATCGCCGGGTAGTAGTCGATCTGCACCAGCTCGTAGGCGGGCAGCGTCTCGGCCGTGCGCACGAAGCGCGCGTGCTGGATCGAGGTGTGGTGCAGCTCGCCCTTCATCAGGGTTCCGTAGACGAACACGAGGTGAGGCACACCCGCATGCTAGTACGGCTGCCGTGACGCAGTCACCGGATTCGCGCGACCCCACGGTTGGCCTCTGCGCAGGCTGCGCACACGTCCGCGTCATCAACAGCGACCGGGGCTCGAGCTTCTACC
>DASUME010000961.1:0-8710 GCA_036277895.1 Polyangiales bacterium | reverse complement strand
CTTTGTAAACCAACGCGCGTCCGGCGGCGATCACCGCGCGGGGTAACGCTGCCGCCGATGGGCACGACGGAGTTCCCCATGAGTCACGATGTCGTGGTCACGATCACGCCGACTGGGTTTCCCTGGCGTACCTCGGATCCGTTCCTGTTCTGCGTGCACCACGCGGACGCGTACCCGCGCGGCAACGCGGAGCTCGGTCCGGAGGCGTCGCTCGGCGGCCGTGAGCTCGGCTACGACTTCGCCGGCAAGGACGGCTGGCGCATGTACCACGGCGAGCGCATCCCGGGCTTCCCTGCGCACCCGCACCGCGGCTTCGAGACGGTGACGGTGGTGCGCGAAGGCGTGATCGATCACGCGGACTCGCTCGGCGCGACCGCACGCTTCGGCGCCGGCGACACCCAGTGGCTGACGGCGGGCGCGGGCATCCAGCACAGCGAGATGTTCCCGCTGCTGTCGCGCGAGCGCGAGAACCCGCTCGAGCTGTTCCAGATCTGGCTCAACCTGCCGAGCGCGAACAAGCTCGTGACGCCGTACTTCTCGATGCTCTGGCGCGATCGTGTGCCGAAGCTGGTCGCGGACGGCGTCGAGGTCGAGATCGTGGCGGGCTCGCTGGCCGAGCAGCAGGCGCCCTCCCCGCCGCCGGACTCGTGGGCCTCGCAGCCGGACTCGGAGCTCGCGATCTGGGTGATCAAGCTCGCGCCCGGCGCACGCTGGGAGCTGCCCCCGTCGCAGCTCGGCGTGGGTCGCTCGCTGTACTTCTTCCGCGGCGGCAAGCTCACCGTGGCGCGCCACGCGGTCGACGTGGGCTCGCGCGTGCAGCTGCGCGCCGAGCTGCCCGCAGCGCTGATCAACGGCGACCAGGAGAGCGAGCTCTTGCTCCTCCAAGGCCGCCCGATCGGCGAACCGGTGGCGCAGGAAGGCCCGTTCGTGATGAACACGCGCGCGGAGCTCGCGCAGGCGTTCATGGACTACCGGCGCACGCAGTTCGGCGGCTGGCCGTGGCCCTCCACGTCGCCGGTGCACGCGGGTGAAGAAGGCCGCTTCGCGAAGCACCCTGACGGGCGCGTCGAACGTCCTAGCCGGTGACCACCGCGCAGCGCACCCACGGAAGCGCGTCTGTCGTGGCGGTCGCTGCCAGGCGCAGGTAGTACGTGCCGGCTTCGCCGACGATCGCGCTCACGTCGAGCCCTCGATCGACGTCGGCGCTGGCGGCGAGCCGCTGCTCGTTCGGGTCGAGCAGCTCGGCAGTCAGCCCGCGCACGCCGGAGCCCGTGCTCTGGCCCTCGCAGATCACGCCGATGTACGCGCCCTGTGCGGCGGGGATCGCGTAGTAGTCGACGTCGCCCACCGGCAGGATCGAGAGCAGCAAGCCCCGCCCACGCGTGCCGAGGGACCACGCGATCGTCTCGGCGCCCGCGCGCGTATCGTTCTCTTGCTCGCGCTGCTCGCGCGGGTTCTCATCCAGGAGCACCAGGTCGATCGCGAAGAAGGCGTTGCTGCCGACCTCCCCCTCGTGCTGCAGCGTGAAGCGGTGCTCGCCCGCGCTCACCGGTGGCCGGATGTCGCCGCCGTGCGCCTGCCGATTCACCTCGGCCAGCACGGCGCCGCTCTTCGTCCGCACGCTCGCGCGCCCGCTCAGCACGGTCGAGCCATTGCCGTCGACGCCGCCCTGCAGCACGCGTGCGATCAACGCGCGCTCGGCGAGGCCCGCGAACGCGAGCTCTTGGGACGGCGCGTCGGCGCTGCCGACGACGGTCAGGTACGCGTAGCCGAGCTCGCCATCGATCAAGTAGTCGTCGAGCACGCGCGTGCCGTCCCAGAACGCGAAGCCGGGCGTCTCGGGCGTCACCGTGCGCACGGACAGGTGGTAGTAGAGCAGCACGAAGTCCGAGCGGAACACGTCCGGATCCCTGCTCGGATCCTCGACCGTCACGTAGTAGTCGCCGTCGTGCGGCAAGCGCACCACCAGGCGCGTGTCGATGTCGTCGCCGGGCCAGATCGAGCCCACGTCGTTCTGCGCGATCACGCGGCGCTCGCCGTCGTACAGCGTGATCACATTGTCCGGATGGTAGGCACCGGCCTCGGTGACGAGCGTGTAGTAGCTGCCGCCCTTGCCATGGAAGGCGTAGTAGTCGACCTGATCGACGTGGTGCTCGTTCGCGATCGGCGGCTCGCCATCGGGTTCAACCCAGACCGCGGTCTCGAAGCTGTGGTTGCCCGCCAGGCCGGGCACCGAGCCGTCGTCGATGATCGGGTGGGTGCCGGGGATCGGCGAGGCTTCTTCGCCGATCTTGATGCCGTCGCCCTCTCGCGTGGGCAGCTCGGTCGTGCTGGGCTCGTGGAAGGTCGACCCGGCATCCAGGTGCCGAGCCTGCTCGTGCGAACAGCCGTAGGCGAACGCACCGATCCACGCCAAGCGAGCCAGCCTCATCGGCGCGACCTTACACCAGCCCTGAACGATCTCGCACAGCTTCAGATGGACCGCAGGACCCGCACCCACTGACCGATCTTCACATCGAGCAGCTGCGCCGCGCTGGCCTCACGCGCGGCGACCTCCAGCCAGCCGGAGGACCCGATCAGCGCCAGCAGCCCCTCCGCCTGCGCGTAGTGATCGACCACACCGTCGATCACCCGGTCCGCGATCGCGATCCGGAGCGGCGCCGCGCCCGCGAAGCTGGTCAGCGTCTGGCGCGTGATGTTCGTGATCAGGTTCCCGTAGTGATCGATCTGGATCACGCGGCCGTGCAAGGTATCCCCGCTGATGTCCACCATCGGCAACGACAGCCGCTCGTAGCCGTCCACGCGCGCGCCGAACGAGCCCGCGGCGGCGCCCGCGGCGAGCCGTGCGGCCACCGGTGCGAACACGTCGCGGCCGTGGAAGGTGCTCGAGGCCGGGCGCGGGCGCTCGATCGTGTAGACCTTCTCGCTGCCGTCGTACAGGTAGCTGAACAGCCCATTGTCCGGGCCCACGAGCAGCATGTCCGCGCGCTCCACGATCAGCGCCCGGCGTGCGCTGCCCACGCCGGGGTCCACCACGCACAGGTGCACCGCGCCCTGCGGGAAGCGCGGCAACGCAGCGCGCACGAACAGCGCCGCCGCGTGCACGTCGAACGGCGCGAGCTCGTGCGAAAGATCCACCACCGCCACCCCGGGTGGGCCCTCGCTGTACAGCACACCCTTGAGCTCTGCGACGTACGCATCGCGCGTCCCGAAGTCCGTCGTGAGCGTGATCAGCGGCGCCATCTCCCCAGCTTAGCGTTTGCTTGAGTCGTGCGGGGCTTCTGATACACCGCCGCGCGAGCATGAGCGAAGCCGCGTTGCGCTGCGAGGGCCTGGTCAAGCGCTTCGGCCAGCTGGTCGCCGTCGACGGAGTATCGCTCAGCATCGCGCGCGGCGAGTGCCTGGGCCTGTTGGGCCCGAACGGCGCTGGCAAGACCACCACGGTGGAGATGCTCAACGGCCTCACGCGGCCCGACGGCGGCGAGGTCTTCGTGCTGGGCGAGCGCCCGGGTCCGCACGTGCGCGAGCGGCTCGGCGTGCAGCTGCAGGAGTCGGAGCTGCCGGATCGACTGTCGGTGCGCGAGTGCTTGACCCTGTTCCGCAGCTTCTACGCGCGCGGCCGTGCGATCGACGAGCTGCTCGACCTGCTCACGCTGCGCGAGAAACAACACGCGCGCGTGGCCACGCTCTCGGGCGGCACCCGCCAGCGGCTCGCGCTCGCCTGCGCGCTGGCGGGTGCGCCCGAGATCCTGTTCCTCGACGAGCCCACCACGGGCCTCGATCCACAGGCGCGCCTCAACGTGTGGCAAGTGGTCGAGCGCTTCCTGCGCGACGGCGGCACCGTGCTGGTGACCACGCACTACATGGAAGAGGCCGCGCGCTTGTGCACGAAGGTCGCGATCATGGACGCGGGGCGCGTGATCGCGCTCGACACGCCTAAGAACCTGATCGCGGCCCTCGGCGCGAGCCAGGTGCTGGAGCTCGAGCTCGCGCGCGTGGACGAGGACGAGGTGCGCGCGTTGGCGGCGCTGCCCGAGGTGGCGAGCGTGCGCCAGCGTGGTCGCACCTTCGCGCTCACCACCGGTGCGCTCGGCGTCGCGCTGCCGCACGTGCTGCGCGTGTGCGAGGAGCGCGGCAACACGATCCACTGGCTCACCACCCACGCGGCCACGCTGGAAGACGTGTTCGTGGCGTTGACCGGCAAGGCGCTGCGCCATGAGGCGTGACACCCTGCCGCCGATCCTGGAGCTCACGCTCGCGCGCCTGCGCGAGTTCTGGCGTGACCCGGGGGCGCTGTTCTGGACGTTCGGCTTTCCGCTCGTGCTCGCGGTGGCGCTCGGGCTCGCCTTCCGCAGCCAGCCCGCGCCGGCGTTGAACGTGGCGCTGGTGTGTGAGCCCGCGTGCACCGATCTCGCGCACCCGCTCACGCGAGGCGGCAACCTCGCGGTCGCGATCTTGCGCGAGGACGAGGCGATGGCGGCGCTGCGCAAGGCCAAGCTCGATCTGGTGTTGATCCCGCGCGGTCCGAGCACGCTGGAGTACCACTTCGATCCCACGCGCCCGGAGGGCAAGGCCGCACGCGCGACGGCGGAGCTCGCGCTCGATCCCACGCCTACCCCGCGCTTTCGCTCGGTGGAGCTCGCATCCACGCTGCCGGGCGCGCGCTACATCGACTTCCTGTTGCCGGGCCTCTTGGGCGTGAACCTGATGAGCAGCTCGGTGTGGGGCATCGCGTTCTCGATCGTGGAGTCGCGCCGGCGCAAGCTGCTCAAGCAGCTGTCCGCGACGCCGATGCGCAAGCGCGACTACCTGGCGGCCGTGATGCTGGCCCGGCTGCTGTTCGTGAGCTTCGAGGTGTTCGCGATCCTCGGCTTCGGCGCGCTGGCGTTCTCGGTGCCGGTGCACGGCTCGTGGCTGGCCGCCTGGGTGCTGGCGATGTTCGGCTCGCTGGCGTTCACGGGCGTCGCGCTGTTGGTGTCGGCGCGCGCGCGCAGCATCGAGGCGGTCTCCGGCTGGTCGAACCTGACCACGCTGCCGATGTGGCTCTTGTCCGGTGTGTTCTTCAGCTACGAGCGCTTCCCGGAGTGGCTCTGGCCGACGTTGCGCTGGCTGCCGCTGACCGCGCTGAACTCTGGACTGCGCGCGATCGTGAACGATGGCCGCGCGTTGAGCTCGCTCGGCTTCGAGATTCTGGTGCTGATCGTGTGGAGCGTGCTGACGTACGCTATCGCACTGCGGATCTTCCGATGGCAATGACTCGAGAACTTTCGATCGCGCTGTTCGCCCTGAGCTTGTACGGCTGCGCCCGCTGTAGCGACGAGCCGCGGGTGCCGTTCAAGCTCAACCCGCCGCCCGAGGTGCCGCAGGTGGACACGCCTGTCGTCGCGGACGCGGGCGTGGGTGCGGTGACGGCGTTCCCGCAGCCTGCGGACAACCCCGTGGTCGCCGGCCAGCCGCTGCCGCTCGCTGGAGTGCGCGCGCTGTACGAGGTCGACGTCGATCGCGACGGCGATCAGGACGTGCTCGCGCTGACCGCCGACGCGACGCAGCACGTGCAGCTGGCCGTCTTCACGCGCGACGCTGCGCTCTCGGCGCCGCGGCCCGTGCCCGGCTTCGTCTCGCTGGAGCCCGGCGCGTGCACGATCGCGGACGCGCGCTTCTTCTCGCTCTCCAAGGAGAAGGCCGCGCTGCGCGTGGAGCTGCAGTGCAGCGCGCAGCAAGCGTCGGCCGCGCTGTGGCTGCTCGCGCTGGAGGCGACGCCGCGCATCTACGAGCGCGTCGACGTGCTCGCCAGCAGCGAGGGACATCCCGCGCTCTCGCTGCTGCCGCGCAGCCTGGACAGCGACGGCGACCAGCACGACGACATCGCGGTGCGCATCTCCGCGTACGGCGCACTGGAGGCCGACTCGTTGGAGCTCACCTGGCTCGATCGGCCGAGCGGCCTGGTGCGCGACCTGCGTGAGCCCGAGGCCACGCTCTCGGCCTGGGCCGCCGCCGCGCAGAGCCAGATCGCCAAGCAGACGGACGCCGCGGTCGCGCGGGCGGAGCTCGGCCTCACGCTGGCGCGCGCGATCTGCCGCGAGCTGGGCAGCGCACAGCTGGCGCTGTCAGGCGTGCCCGGCATCGGCTGCGGCACGTTGCCCAGCCTGGGTGCGCTCTCGACCACGCTGATCGGCGCCTACGCCCGGCGCGGTGATGTGGCGCGCGCGTTCGACCAGTACCGCGGGCTGCGCGCGTCGCACCCGAGCGAGCGGCTGCTCGACCTCGCGCAGGCGGCGCTCGCGAAGCTGCCGGCGGCCTCGGGCGTCACGCTGCGCAACGGGCCGGCCGTGGAGCCGATCACGCAGCCGCGCGTGCACCTTCCGAGCGCGCGCTTCTTGAGCGACTCGTCGCTGTTCGTGCACCGGCTGAACCCGATCCTGTGGGATCTCGACAGCGGCAGCGAGACGCCGGCCCCGCGCGGCAGCGAGGCGTTGCTGCGCGACCCGAGCGGGCAGCTGATCGCGTCTGGCATCGAGCGCACTTGCGACGGCCTGGCGGTGCGCATCGAGCGCGCGCCGCCGCCCGGCTCGGACTACACCAGCGCTGCGCCGCTGGCGAACGCGCTGCTGCTGCCGCTGGCGAGCGCGCCGGGTTGTACGCGTGCGAGCCATCGGCCGGACGACGGCGGCTTCAGCGTGCTCGGCTGGGCGCCGCAGGGCCTGGTGGCCGTGCGCGGCAGCGAGGTACGCCTGGTCCCGCTGGCCAGCAACGGCCGCGCGAGCGGCGAGCCGCGCCTGCTCGCCCCGGGCTCGCCCCGTCCGGCGCCGCTGCCCGCGGGGGTCGCCACGCGCGATGGTGCTCGCTACGTGGAGGCCACGCCCTACGGGGTACTGCTCTACGGACCGAGCAGTGATCAGGTGGAGCTGTGGCGTCCCGAGGGCTACCTCCAGATCGCAAAAGGGCCGCTGGAAGCGGCCATCAGCCCGACCGCGCGCCGGGTCGCGCTGGTCGCCGGCGGTTCGGTCTACGTGCTGGAACGCGTGCATTGAGCGCGCGGCGGCGCTATGCTCGCTTCGCTTGTTTGTTTCGAGTCCGTGCTCGGCCGCGCTCCCATGCGCCCCGGTCGAGCCTCATGAGTGCAGGGATTGCCTGGTTTTGAGGGGCAGCTGCTAGACTTGCGCATCGTGTCCCGCTTCGCGTTCGCCTGGCTCTTGATGCTGTCGGCGTGCCGCCCGCCGCCTGCGGCGAGTGGACCGTGCATGAGTGACCAGGAGTGTCGCGCGGGCCGCATCTGTCACGAAGGTCGCTGTCGCTTCCTCGAGGAAGTGCGCACCGAGTTCCAGCAGCAGCAGTCGCTGCCCCCGCCCGCCGTCGAGGACGCGGGTGCGCCGCTGGTGCCGGAGGCCGCCGCGCCCACGCCCACGGCCGGGCCCGCGGGCACGAGCATGTTCATGGGCGACGCGCGCCACACCGGCCGCGTCGAGTTCGAGGGCCCACGTGGGCAAGTCACGCCGCTCTGGACGTACCGCACGGGCTCGCGCATCTACGCGTCGCCGGTGGTCGCGCCCGCGGGCGACATCCTGGTCGGCTCGCTCGATCAGTCGCTGACCGCCGTCACGCCCGAGGGCTCGCTGCGCTTCCGCTACAGCGGCACGGGCAAGTACTACGCGAGCGCAGTAGTTACGCCGCAGGGCGACGTGATCGCCGGCTCCGCGGACGGCTCGCTGGTCGCGCTCTCGTCGGACGGCCAGGTGCGCTGGGAGCAGAAGCTGAGCGACGCGATCGACGCCAGCCCCGTGCTCTCGGACGACGGCCGTCTGTACGTCGCCGCCGATGGGCTGTACGCGTTCGACATCACCGGTCACCTGAAGTGGCACTACGCGGTCGGTGCGCACGTGCGCAGCGTGCCGGCGGTACACCCGCAAGGCTTGATCGTGTTCGGCACGCCGAACGGCAAGCTGGTGGCGCTCACGCGCGAGGGCCAGCTCGCCTGGGAGGCGGACGCCGGCGCCAACATCGACGGCGGCGCCGCGATCAGCGACGACGGCCGCATCCTGGTCGGCAACGACCTGGGCCATGTCCTCTGCTTCGACCCGAGCGGCAAGCAGCTGTGGCGCTTCGCCACTGGCGACGACATCCGCGCGACGCCCGCGATCGCCCCGGATGGCACCTGCGTGGTCGGCTCGTACGACCGCGCGCTCTACGCGCTCGCTCCCGACGGCTCGCTCAAGTGGCGCTTCGCCACCGCCGGGCGCATTCGTTCCAGCGCGCGCATCGATCGTGCAGGCCGGATCTACTTCGGCTCGCAAGACGACTTCATCTATGGGCTCGACCCCTCGGGTCAGCTCTTGTTCCGCCACAACATCGGTCGCGACGTCGACAGCAGCCCCGTGATCGATTCACGCGGCACGCTGCTGGTCGGCGCCGACGACGGCAGCCTCTACGCGCTGCGCTGAAATTCCATGAAAAAGCATCAATCGAAATCGAACGTGGGCCTCGAACAGGTCCTCGCCGTGCTGCGCTCCAACAAGGGCGGCACCCAACATCTGATGGAGATCGTCGCCGAGCTCGGCGTCGGCTCCGAACAGCGCGACAGGGTACGCGCGGCGCTCGACGATCTGCGCGAGCAGAAGCTCGTCCAGGAGCTGCCGGGCCAGCGCTACCGCGTCGGCAAGCCACCGCGCTCGGGCCACGGTCCGGACGTGCCGGAGGTGCGCAGCCTGCCCAC
>DASUME010000960.1:0-4465 GCA_036277895.1 Polyangiales bacterium | reverse complement strand
TGTATTCCTTCGGAATCGCGCCGCCCGTGATCTTGTTCTCGAACACGAAGCCGCTGCCGGTCTCGCCGGGGCGGATGTCGAGCCACACGTGGCCGTACATGCCGTGGCCGCCGGACTGCTTGACGTACTTGCCCTCGGCCTTCACGGCCTTGGTGATCGACTCGCGGTACGCGACCTGCGGGCGGCCGACGTTGGCCTCGACCTTGAACTCACGCTTCAGGCGGTCGACGATGATCTCGAGGTGCAGCTCGCCCATGCCGGCGATGATCGTCTGCCCCGACTCCGCATCCGTGTGCGTGCGGAACGAGGGATCCTCGCTGGTGAGCTTGCCCAGCGCGTCGCCGAGCTTGTCTTGCGCCTCTTTGGTCTTGGGCTCGATCGCGATCGAGATCACCGGCTCCGGGAACACCATGCGCTCCAGGATGATCGCGTGCTTCTCGTCGCACAGCGTGTCGCCCGTGGTCGCGATGCGCAGACCGACGGCGGCCGCGATGTCGCCCGCCTCGACGACCTTGATCTCGTCGCGCTTGTTGGCGTGCATCTGCAGCAGGCGCCCGACGCGCTCGCGCTTGCCCTTGGTGCTGTTGAGCACCGCGTGGCCGCTCTCCAGCTTGCCCGAGTACACGCGCAGGAAGGTCAGCTGCCCGACGAACGGATCGTTGATGATCTTGAACGCCAGCGCCGAGAAAGGCGCGTCGCGGTCCGCCTTGCGGAGCAGCTTCTTCTCGGGCTTGTCCGGGTCTTCACCCTCGACCGGCGGGATGTCCAGCGGCGACGGCATCATGTTGACCACGTTGTCGAGCAGCTGCTGAACGCCCTTGTTCTTGAAGGCGGAGCCACACACGACGGTGACCAGCTTGTGCGAGAGCGTGCCCTTGCGCAGCGCGCCGATGATCTCGGCCGGCGTGAAGTTGGTGTCGCCCTCGAGGAAGCGCTCGGTCAGCGCGTCGTCGACCTCGGCCGCGGCCTCGATCATCTTGCTGCGCGCGAGCTCGGCGTCCACGAGGAACTCCTCGGGGATCTCGCCTTCTTCGAACTTCGCGCCCAGGCCGTCGTCCGAGAACGTGATCGCCTTCATCTTCACGAGGTCGATCACGCCGCGCAGGTTCTCTTCCTCGCCGAGGGGAAGCTGCACCGGGATCGGGTTCGCGCCGAGGCGCTCGCGGATCGAGTCCACCGAGCGCAGGAAGTTGGCGCCCGCGCGATCGAGCTTGTTGATGAAGCACATGCGCGGCACGCGGTAGCGATCCGCCTGGCGCCACACCGTCTCGGACTGCGGCTCCACACCGGACACGCCATCGAACACCGCGACCGCACCGTCGAGCACGCGCAGCGAACGCTCGACTTCGATCGTGAAGTCCACGTGGCCGGGGGTGTCGATGATGTTGATGCGGAAGGGCTCGCCCGCGTTGGGACCGCTCTCCGGCGTCCAGTGGCAGGTCGTCGCCGCCGACGTGATGGTGATGCCGCGCTCTTGCTCCTGGACCATGTAGTCCATGGTCGCGGCGCCATCGTGCACTTCACCGATCTTGTAGTTCACACCCGTGTAGAAAAGGATGCGCTCGGTAGTCGTCGTCTTGCCGGCATCAATGTGGGCCATGATGCCGATATTCCGGTACTTTTCGAGTGCAGTTGACACGGGATGTTCCTTTGATGCGGGGTGCAGCGGTGGAAGTGAGGGGCCAGAAACACGGAAACCCTCCCCGAGCCCGGCGACCACCCTTGGGTCGCTCTCTAGTCGGAGAGGGCTTCGATTACGTCTACTCAAAGTCTGCAGATTGCAGAGAGGCGCTTCTTCGGCTCAGCGCAGCCTGACGGAATCGTCTATGTGGTCGTAACCATCTAGTCCGGCGTGTCTCCAGCAGTCAGGCCGCTTCGCGATTGAAGCGGCAACACAAAGTGAGCCGCGTGCGGCTCACTTTCAAATCACCAGCGGTAGTGGGCGAACGCCTTGTTGGCGTCGGCCATCTTGTGGGTGTCGTCCTTCTTCTTGACGGCATTGCCACGGCCCTGGGCGGCCTCGACCAGCTCGGCCGCGAGGCGCTCGGTCATCGTCTTCTCGCCGCGAGCGCGCGAGTAGTTCGTGATCCAGCGCATCGCCAGCGCGACGCGACGCTCCGGGCGAACCTCGACCGGAACCTGGTAGGTCGCACCACCGACACGGCGGCTCTTGACCTCGACGCGCGGCTTCACGGAATCGAGCGCCTTGCGGAAGACCTCGAGCGGGTCCTCCTTGTAGCGGCTCGCGATCACGTCGAACGCACCGTAGATGATGTGCTCGGCCGTGCTCTTCTTGCCCTCGATCATGATGACGTTCATGAACTTGGCGACCATGCGATCCCGGAACTTCGGGTCGGGCGTGATCTTGCGCTTGGGTACTTCGCGGCGACGCGGCATGACGTGCTCTTTCTAAAAGTTCGCGCGGCGCGTGAGCGCCCGCTCAACTCTCACTTCTTCGGGCGCTTGACGCCGTACTTGGAGCGGCCCTGCGTGCGGCTCGCCTTGTTGGTGTTCGAGGGGCCGGCTGCACCGGAAGCATCGAGCGCACCGCGCACGACGTGGTAGCGAACGCCGGGAAGATCCTTCACGCGGCCGCCGCGGATGAGCACCACCGAGTGCTCCTGCAGGTTGTGGCCTTCGCCCGGGATGTAGGTCGTGACTTCGATGCCGTTCGACAGGCGGACGCGCGCGACCTTACGCAGAGCCGAGTTCGGCTTCTTGGGCGTGGTCGTGTACACGCGCACGCAGACGCCGCGCTTCTGGGGCGAGTTCTGCAGAGCGGGAGAGTCGGTCTTCGAGCGCCGCGCCTTGCGGCCGTGGCGAACGAGCTGGTTGATAGTCGGCATCGGTCCTGCGGAACTAGTGATGAATCGACATTGCGTGTGCACCGTGCACCACGCGAAGCCTGATTTCTGCGCGCGAACGCGCTCCCCAGGCTTGGGGAGGCGGAAGATTAGCGACCGCGGCTACGGAGTCAAGCTCGTTCCGGATCAAACCTGCTGCGCGCGCTAGCCCACAGAGATTCAGAAGCGCTTGGGGCCCGTCAGCAGCTCGGCCTGTTCCTTGGCCCAGCGATCGAGATCGTCGGGCAGCGGCCGCGGCGCTTGAATGACACGCGACGGGACGTACCGCACATGGGCATCGACGATGCCCGCGATCGCCAGCACCGCGAAGGTCCCGAACGACGCCCAGTTGGCCGCGCGCCAGATCCGCTCCCGCTGCCTCAAGTCGTCGGAATTGCTCGCCGTGGCGTGGTCGCCCACCATGCCCTGGTGGCCGAAGTACGTGACCACGCTGGTGACGGCCGCGAACGTCTCCGCCATCGCCAGGGCGACCCCGAGGCCGCGCTGTCCATTCTGGAACTGGCCCACCCCGAACGGGACCGTGGCCAGCCAGCGGCTGTTGCGCACCTCGATCGTCTGCTCCTCGGCCAGCCCGCGCAGCCGGGCCAGGTTCTCGCGCCGCTTCAGCCGCAGTGCCTCGGCCTCCTGCGCCGCCGCCCGTTGCTCCTGCAGCTCGGCCTCTCGCCGGCGGTCGAGCTCCTTGCGCATCGAGCCCTTCACGCTCTCGAACAGCGCGACCACTTCGGTCGGGAACGCGAGCGGGTCGAGCGCGTAGTCGGGTTCTTGCTGCAGCAGCAGCCGGAACTGGAGCCGGGCTTCCTCGTTGGCGCCCACGAACAGCAGCGAGGCCGCGTAGTACTTGCGCGACTCCAGCACGAGCAGCGCGTTGCTGATGCGAGGCGGATCGCTGCCGACCAGCACGCGGAACGCGTCCACCGCGCGCTTGTAGTCGTGCCGATCGTAGCGTGAGCGCGCGCTCTCGAACTCACTCAGGTCGTCTGCCCGCGCGCTCGACACGAGCGTGAGCACGAGCAGACACGCGCAGAAGCTGCGCGCGAGCCAGGTCAGAGACCTCCAGAGCTGTTCATCGCGGAGCACGGGCCGGGAGCGTTACCTTATGCTTCGTGGAGACGCCCGCGCGGACGTCTACCCAGCCTGTATAGGGCTCGTACCCTGGAGCTGTCACGGAAATGCGATGGCGTTCGACGAGTTGCTTCATCGGGATCGCCAGCAGCGACAGGCTGCGCCCGGCGGCGAGCCCATCGTCCACGACGACATCCCCGGGCACGCTGTCCACGTAGACGTTGGCGTCGCGGAACTCCAGCTTGGCCGAGATCACGTACTCGCCCGCCCCACCCGGCACCTCACGCTCGATGCTGTACGGCTTGCAGCACTCATGACCACCGGTGAAGCGGAACGTGTGCGGCCCGGGCGCGAGCTCGACCATGCGGAACGAAGGGCCGTACGCCTTCGGCGCCGCGCCATCGACTGAGATCGTGACGTTGGCGGGCGAGGGATCGAACACCACCGTGCGCGCCTTGGACGCGACCGGCCGCGGCGGCACCGGGCGGGTTACCTTGGCGATCGAGGCGTCTTCCACGGCCGTCGACGCGGGCACGACG
>DASUME010000959.1:0-2775 GCA_036277895.1 Polyangiales bacterium | reverse complement strand
GAGGCCGCCGCCGCCGCCGCCGACGCGCAGGCCGAGGCCGAGCGCATCCGCGCGATGACCGCGGAGATCGCGTCCGGCGATCCTTATCTTGCAGCGCGCATTGTCCGCACCTGGCTCAGTGAAGGGAACAACGAGGAAGCCGCCTGATGACTTCGAATGCGCTCACGACCAAGCAGCAGCCCGAGCCTGCGAAGCCGCAGACCGCTGCGATCACGCGCGCGGTGAACGACATCCAGCAGCTGACGGGCGCCCAGAAGGGCTTCCTGCTCTTGATCAGCCTCGAGGAGCAAGTCGCCACGCGCATCCTCGGCTACCTGTCCGACGAAGAGCTCAAGGTGCTGCGCAAGGCCAGCGAGCAGGTGCGTGAGGTGTCCGCGAGCACGCTGGTGGCGCTGCACAAGGAGTTCGCGTCGCGCGCGGGCGAAGGTGCGCCCACCACGCTCAAGGGCGGCAGCGCCTACCTCAAGCGGCTGGCAGGCAAGGCGTTCGGCGAGGGCCGCGCGCAGCAGATGTGGAGCGAGCGCGAGGACCGCGCGGGCGTGATCGCGCAGCTGGAGCGGCTCGAGGTGCCCACGCTGCTCGGCATCCTGGAGGACGAGTCTGCCCAGACGGTGTCCGTGATCCTCGCGCAGTTCGACGCCACCAAGGCGGCGGAGGCGCTCGGCGCGATGACCAAGGAACGCCGCGGCCAGGTGCTGTTCCGCATGGCCAAGCTGGAGGCGGTGCCCGAGGCCGCCATCCGCGAGATCGAAGAGGAGTTTGCCGGCGAGCTGAAGGCGCTCAGCGCCGGCACCGGCAAGCGTAAGGTCGGCGGCGTCGACTCGGCGGCGTCGGTCATGAAGCGCATGAAGGGGCCGGCCATGGAGGGCCTGCTCGAGACGATGCAGGACGTGGATGCGGCGCTGACCGATCAGATCAAGCGCGCGCTGTTCACGTTCGAGGATCTGTCGCGCATCAGCGGCCGCGGCATCCAGACGCTGCTCAAGGAGATCGCGACCGACCAGCTGCTGCTCGCGCTGCGCACGGCCAGCGACGACATGCGCGAGAAGATCTTCGGCAACGTGTCGTCGCGCGCCGCGGCGATGCTGCGCGAAGAGCTGGAGATGATGGGCCCCACCAAGCTGTCGGACGTCGAGGGCGCACAGCGCACGATCGTGGAGCGCGCGCTGCAGCTGGAGGCGGAGGGCCAGATCCGGATCGAGCGTGAAGGCACGGGCGACTATGTCTAAGAACGACGTCAAGCCGCTGGTGTTCCGCAGCCTCGACGGCGATGCCGTGGTGCCCGCGTGGTTGCGCCAGGCGCCGCGCACGTCGGTGCACCCCGCGCAGGGAGCGCTCGCGCGCGCCGAGCGCAGCTCCGTGCCGCCACCGATGCCGGACAACGACGTGGAGCTGCAAGAGCAGGAGCCCGAGGCGTTCCCGCTGCGGCCCGGGCTCGCGCCCTCGATCTCGGAGTCGATCGGGCAGAGCGTGTACCGGCGCAGCTCGCTGCCGCCGCGGCGCTCGGCGCCGCCGCCTCCGGTGGTGATCACGCGGCCGCCGAGCTCACCGCCGTCGGTCCCGCCGCCGCCGCCGCCGAAGATCACGCCGGCCGAACAGGAGGCCTTCGCCACCGCCGCGCTGGAGCTCGGGTCGTTGCGCACGCGTGTGCTCTCGAACGCGGAGGGGCAGCTGCTGGAGCTCGCGGTGACGATCGCGGAGGTGCTGATCGAGCGTGAGGTCGAGCGTGACCCGGCGCTGCACGAGGCGTTCGCGCGCGCGGCGGTCTCGGCGCTCGGCGACACGCGGCTGGCCAAGATGCGCGTGTCGCGCCAGGCGTACAAGGCGATCACCGAGGTGCACGGCGAGGAGAGCCTGGAGGTCGACGGCGTGAAGGTCGAGATGATGCTCGACAACTCGCTCGAGGGCCTGAGTGTGGTGGCAGAGTCCGGCGCCAGCCGCGTCGACGGTCGCGTGAGCGAGCGGCTCGGCGCGGTGCTGCGCGCGATCAAGGCGGACATGCGGCGCCACGGCATGGAGGACGAGGGATGATCGACCTCTCGCGCTACCAGGCGATCGTGCGCTCCGCGGCGGTTCCGCTGCCGGAGGGCCAGCTGACGAACGCGGTCGGCCTCGTGCTGGAGGCGAAGGGCTGTCGCGCGTCGATCGGCGACCTCTGTCAGATCGGCACGCCGGGTGTGGGTCCGAGCGTGCAGGCCGAGGTGGTGGGACTGCGCGGTGAGGTGTTGCTGCTGATGCCGCTCGGCGATGCGTTCGGGCTCGGTGCGGGTGCGCCGGTGCGGCGTGTCGGTCGCGCGGCGTTTGCACCCGTGGGCGAGGCGCTGCTCGGGCGTGTGCTCGACGGACTCGGCCGGCCACTCGATGGCAAGCCGAAGCCGGAGCTCGATCTGGAGCGTCCGCTGCACGGGGTGTCGCAGAACCCGCTCAACCGTCGGCCGGTGATCGAGCCGACCTGGGTGGGCGTGCGCGCGATGGACGGCATGCTGACGCTGGGCAAGGGACAGCGCATCGGGATCTTCGCCGGCGGCGGCGTGGGCAAGAGCACGCTGCTCGGCGCGATGGTCCGCAACTGCGCGGCGCAGGTCGCGGTGGTGGCGCTGATCGGCGAGCGCGGTCGCGAGGTGGAGGAGTTCGTCAACCGCACGCTCGGGCCGGAGGGCGTCGCGCGCTCGGTGGTGATCGCGGCGACCAGCGCCGATCCGCCGGTGGTGCGCGTGCGCGGTGCGCTGTACGCGATGACGATCGCCGAGTACTTCCGCTCGCTCGGGGTGGAGG
>DASUME010000958.1:0-25448 GCA_036277895.1 Polyangiales bacterium | reverse complement strand
GTGCCGGAAAGCGCCGCGACGGGCGCGCCCAGGTGTGGGCCGGGGCCCGCATGCGCGCGACGAACATGCGCAACGCCGCCCGCCAGTCGAGCTCCACCTCGCGCACGTCGTGCGTGCCGCCGAGCTGGGCGAGCAGCTGTTCTGGCGTGTGCCCGGCGATGCGCTGGGCGCGCTGAGCCTGCTCCTTCGGTGCCTGCCGCGCACGCTCGGCGTCCTCCAGGCCTCGCTGCTGCGTCTGCTGGATGACCTCGCGCGTCTCGGTGACGCCGCCGGGCGGAGGCAGGCCATCGGTCCAGCCGTGCTCGTCGACCTGGCGGCCCTCGCGCTGCGGCTTCGGCTCCCGGCCCTCCGCGCGCGCGTCGCACAGCAGCTGGTAGCGCTCCACGGTGCTCTGGCCCGCGCGTAGCCCGAACTTCTCGTAGTGCTGCCACACGACCGGGTCCGGCAGCGGCTCGACGATGTGCTCGTTGGCGCTGGTCTCCTGCGCGATCTGCATCAGGTCCTTGTGCGCCGCGCCGAAGAACTTGGGGTGCGCCAGGTGCCCGAGCGCGATGTGGTGCACTTCATGGAGCAGGATGCCGCGCAGGTACTGCGGCTCGCGCAGCATGGCGTCGATGTTCACGTGCAGGTAGTAGCGAGGCCCGCGACCCGGCGTGGCGTGCAGCGACACGCCCATCGCCGGCACACTCGGGTCGAGCACCGGCTGCACGCTCGCGAGCAGGTGCGCGTAGTATGGGTAGCGCGCCAAGAAATGCTGCTCGTGCACGAACGCATCGAGCCAGCCGCGCAGGTCGTTACTCATGCGCCCGGGCGGACCGGGGTCACGCCCACCTTGTGCAGCGCCTCGGCCAGCGGCAGGCCCCAGCGCTCGCCGAGCTGTAGCAACAGGTGCCCGAGCGACACGCGCGCGGCGTTCGACTTGCGTAGCTCGAGCGCGACCGGCGCTTGCGTGATGCGCGCGCGCAGCGCGGTCACCAGCAGCGCGATGCGATGGCCCTTGAGTGGCTGCGTCTTCCACTCTTCGATGCGCTTGAACGCGGAGCTGCCTGCCTCGTTGGTCAGCACGTCGTCGGGCTTGAGATCGATCAGGCCGACCGCGGTCGGGTTGTGGCCGAGCGCTTCTTGCAGCTGCTCGCGCAGATCTCCCGGCAAGTCCGCGAGCAGAGCCTCGAGCGCCGACAGCTTGATCGCGCCCTTGGCGATCAACACCCCGCACTCGGGACCGCCGAGCAAGCCCTTCAAGCGGGCGCTCACCTCGTCGAGCTTGTCGCTGCGCTCCTTCTTCAGCTGGCCCTTGTAGTCGCTCAGCAGCGCGTGCACGTCGATGTCGAGGTCGCTGGTCCCGAGCGAGCCGTTGGCGAGCGCCGAGACCCAGATCTGCGGCAGGTAGCCGGACAGCACGTCGCGCACGAGCGCCGGATCCGCCAGCTCTTGCGCGCTCATGTTCGCGAGCACCTGGCCCGCGTACGTGAACGAGCGCGGCGGTACGTTCTCGAAGATACGCTCGTGTGCGCGCGCGAGCGCGATGATCGCCGGGTGCACGCCGTGTGCGCCCGCCCAGGCCAGCCAGCTCGCGCGATCCGCGCGCACCGGCAGCTGCAGGAAGCGCGCACGCAGCGCGGCATCGAGCGGCGTCACGTGGTAGTCGCCACTCTCCGGGTTGATGGCCGCGAAGCAGGCCCAGCCGGGCGGCAGCGTGTACTCGTGCAGCGAGCGCGCCGTCAAGAGCTGCAAAGCAGGCTGCTGGATGTAGCGCTCGGCGCGGTTCAGCTCTTCGAGCATCAGGATGCCCGCGCCGTCGCGCGGCAGAAAGCGCGGCAAGGCGTACCGCGTGCGGCCCTCCTCGATCACCGGCAGGCCGACCAGGTCCGGCGGCTCCAGCAGCGACAGGTCGAGCACCGTGTGCGCGATGCCGAGCTTCTTCGCGAGCTCTGCCACCAGCTCGGACTTGCCGATACCGGTCGCACCTTCGAGTAACACGGGCCGGCGCGCGCGGTACGCCACTTCGAGCACGGCCTCGACGCGCGGGCCGATCGGAAGCGCCTCCGAGCCGGGTTCACGCGCGAGCTTGCTGTCGGGAGAGCTCGGTTTCGCCATCGCGACTTTGTATAGCGCGTCGCTACGGTGGTGTGCGCCGCGTGAGCTGCGTTGCTGGGCGACGAGGCGCGGCGCGCGCACAGCCCGGAGCGGCCTCACGAACTTCCGGGGGCGCAGCTCACCTGCGCGTGTGAATCAGGTTTTGCCTGATTCACACGGCGTGCGAGCCGACGTCTCCTGTTCGACCAAGTCGTGTGCCGGGGGGCGCGCGCGAACAGGAGCAGTACGTTTTGAAGCAGTCGTGGTTGTTGGGGGGCTCGCTGTTGATCGCGAGCGGTTGGTCGGGTTGTGCGGAGCTGCAGGACGGCGAGCAAGAGAGCTTCGAAGACAGCTTCGAAGACACGGAGAGCAGCGAGCAACAGCTCACCGTGGCCGAGCCGATGCGCGGCATGTACCACTGGGATGCGCCCAACGGACCCGCGCTGGCGGATGCCGCGGCGAGCTGGCTCGGCCGTGACGCCGATCTGGCGCTGGCATTCTCGGCGCGCGCGACCTGGGGCGACATCAGCGGACCGAGCTGGCAGCTGCCGCCATGGGGGCGCTGGGTGCAGGCCAAGCCCGGCCGCCGCCTGGTGTACTCGGTGTCGCTGTTGCCCGGTGAGACCAACGGTGCCGGCCCCGACAACAAGCTCGGTACCGCCGACGATGTGTCGCTGCAGAAGTGCGCCGACGGCGCGTACGACCAAACCTGGAAGACGCTCGCCAACAACATGGTCGCCAACGGCCTGAGCAACACCATCTTCCGCCTGGGCTGGGAGTGGGACGGCGACTGGTTCGCGTGGAGCGCGCGCGGCAAGGAGGCGCAGTTCGCGGGCTGCTTCCGCCGTGTGGTGACCTCGATGCGCGCGGCGCAGCCGAACGCGGGCTTCCAGTTCGACTGGAACCCCACCGAGGACATCGTGTGGTGGAGCCGCGACAAGATCGACGCAGCCTGGCCGGGCGACGCGTACGTCGACTACATCGGCGTCGATGCGTACGACGCGTCCTGGGTCGCCAACAGCTTCCCATATCCCGCGAGCTGCGACGCCAGCTGCCGCGCCGCGCGCCAGATCACGGCCTGGAACGACGTGTCGCAAGGCCTCAACCTGATGCGCGACTACGCCGTCGCGCACAACAAGCAGCTGTCGGTGCCGGAGTGGGGCGTGTGGGGCCGCGCGGACGGCCACGGTGGCAACGACAACCCGGTCTACATCCAGAAGATGCACGCGTTCATGACCGAGCCGGCGAACCGTGTCGGCTACCAGGTTTACTTTGACGTGAACTGGACCGATGGCGGCCACCAGATCAGCGACGTGAGCGGGGAGGGCGGCGGCTCGAGCGTCGGCCGCACGTACAGGACGGCGTACCCGGAGTCCGCCGCGAAGTACCGCACGCTGTTCGGCAACGCGCCGGTTCCTGCTCCGACGCCGACCCCGACCCCGGTCGTCGATGCGGGCACGCCCGTCGTCCAGGACGCGGGCATTCGTGACGCGGGGCAACCGAAGCCCGACGCGGGCACCACCACTCCCAAGACGATCGCGCTCGTGAACCCGGGCTTCGAGTCCGGCAAGAACGGCTGGTCGTTGTACGGCACCAGCGCGGTCGTCAACACCGGCGTGTACGCGGGCAAACAACAGCTGCAGATCATCGGCGGTGGTGCGGAGCAGGACGTGATCAAGCTCGTGAAGGCGGGCGACAAGCTCAAGCTCAGCACCTACGCGCGCATCACCAAGAGCGGCGAGCAGGCGTTCCTGGGCATGAAGTTCCTGAGCGCGTCCGGCACCGTGTTGTCCGAGACCTACGGGGCGATCACGAGCACGAGCTTCGCGCTGCGCTCGATCACGTTCACCGTTCCGCAGGGTGCGACGCGCGCGCTTGTCTACGCCTACAAGGCGCAGGGCAGCGGCGCAGGCGCGCAGTTTGACGAGCTCAAGCTCGTGCGCTGATCACTGGCGCCCGCGGCCCGTGCGGCCGCTGGCGCTGCTCGACTGACGCGCGGCGTTCGACGGCGGCTTGGGCTCCAGCTTCGCCTGCTTGGCGCGCGCGGGTGCAGGCGGCGGCGTGGCGCGAACGGCGCGTCCCGCGCGGGACTGCGCGATGCGCGTGCGTTCCATGTGTTCGGCGGCAGGCTCGTAGCGCTGGGCGCGCAGGCGGCTGTCGGCCAGGCTGCTGCTCGAGATCGAGACGAGAGCGACGACGAGGGCGGCGCTGAGCCACGTGCGGATGGTCATGCTGGAGCTCCTTGGATGATCCAGTACACGCACGAGCGCGGCGATTCCTTCGCTCGTCGATCGATTTTAGTACGCGCTCGGCGCCGGCCCGGGCGGCGTGGGCGTCTTGGTGTCATCGCCCGGACAGATCATCGCGACCGCAAGCGCCAGAGCACATGCACCTACCCAGCCCCATTTGGTGTGCTTCATCGTCTTCTCCTAGCTGACACGCGCGCGGAAAAACCGCCCGCTTCGATGCCCTACCTACGGGTGGGCATGAGCCGTTCAGACTGCGCCGCGCGGCGCGTGCGTGCAACCGGGGTCGCGCACGCGAATACTCCGCCAGTGCGACCCGGTGACGTGCTGGCCAACCGCTTTCAGCTCGAGGCCGAGACCGGCAGCGGCGGCATGGGCCAGGTCTTTCGCGCGCGCGATCGCTTCTCGGGCACGCCGGTGGCAGTAAAGCTGCTGCGCGAGCGGCGCGCCGGCTGGGATGCGCGCTTCCTGCGCGAGGCCGAGATGCTGGCGTCGCTGCATCACCCGGCGATCGTGCGCCACGTCGCCCATGGCGCCTGTCCGGGCGGCGAGCGCTACCTGGTGATGGAGTGGCTGACCGGGGAAGATCTGGCGACGCGGCTCGCGCGCGGTCCACTGTCCCTCGACGAGACGCTCGCGCTGGCCCGCCAGGTCGCGGATGCACTCGCGTTCGCGCACAGCCGTGGGGTGGTGCACCGCGACCTCAAGCCCCAGAACCTGTGGCTGCTCGACCACGACCCCGCGCGCGTGAAGGTGCTCGACTTCGGCGTCGCGCGGCTGGAGAGCCACAGCTCGCTCAGCCACACCGCCGTGATCGGCACGCCGGGCTACATGGCGCCCGAGCAGGTGCGCGGCGCGTTCGACGTCGACCCGCGCGCCGACGTGTTCGCGCTCGGCTGCGTGCTGCACGAGTGCCTAACCGGGCAGCCGCTCTACCGCGCCGATCACTTGATCGGGCTGCTCGCGAAGATCCTGCTGGAGCCCGCGCCCAGCTTGCGCAGCGCGCTGCCCGCGCTGCCCGCCTACCTCGATGCGCTGGTGAGCGAGATGCTCGCCAAGGCCCGCGAGGAGCGCCCGCTGGATGGCGCTGCCGTGCGCCGGCGCCTCGACGTGCACGGCCCACGCGAGCTGGTGCGTAGCGACACGCTGAGCATGGCGGAGCGGCGCACGCGCACCTTGCTGTTGGTGGGTAGCGGCGTCGGCACGGACGGCAGCACCCCCGACTTCTCCGAGCGCACGCCGGGCGTGGCCGAGCAGCGCGTGCGCAGCATCGTGGCCGCGCATGGCGGGAGCCTGGAGCAGCTCGCGGACGGCACCGCGATCGTGAGCTTCGGCGACTCCGTGGCGACCGACCGCGCGGCGCGTGCAGCGCGCTGTGCGCTCGCGCTCGCACCGGTCTGTGCGCAGCGTGCGCTGTCGCTGGTGACCGGGCGCAGCGACGAGGCCGCGCGCATCGGGGCGGCGATCGATCGCGGTACGGCGGCGCTGGCCAGCGTGAGCGCGGCCGAGAGTGGCGGCCCGATCGCACTCGACGCGCTGACGGCGAACCTGCTCGACGCGCGCTTCGAGCTGCTCGAGACGACGCACGGCTTGCTGCTGACGCGCGAGCGCGAGCTCAGCCACGGCGCACGCCGCTTGCTCGGCAAGGCCACCGCCTGTGTCGGCCGCGACTACGAGCTGGCGTCCCTGCGCAACGCGTTCGGGGCCTCGGTGCAGGAGAGCGCGGCGCGCGCGGTGTTGGTCACGGCGCGCCCCGGCATCGGCAAGTCGCGGCTCGCGATCGAGCTGGTCGAGCAGCTTCGTCGCGAGCAACCGGAGCTGGCGGTGTGGCAAGCGCGCGGCGATCCGCTGCGCACTGGCTCGGCGTTCGGACTGCTGGCGCAGCTGTTGCGCGCGCAGCTCGCGATCCGCGAAGACGACCCGCTGCCCAAGCGGCGCGCCAGCATTCGGGAGCGGGTCGCGCAGCGGGTGCCCGACGCGGAGCGCGTGGCGGGCTTCCTCGGCGAGCTGCTCGCGGCGCCGTTCGACGATCAAGACAACGCCCCCCTGCGCACGGCGCGCCGCGATCCACAGCTGATGCACAGCCAGCTCTCGCGCGCGTTCGTCGACTTCGTGCGCGCAGAGCTGGCGGCCGGCCCCCTGCTCTGGATCCTGGAGGACCTGCACTGGGCGGACCTGCCGAGCATGCGCTTCGTCGACGCCGCGCTCGCGCAGCTGGCCGAGCAGCCGTGGCTGGTGTTGGCGCTGGCGCGGCCGGAGCTGCTCGAGCGCGCACCGCGGCTGTGGGAAGAACGCGGCGTCTCGGTGATGCACCTGATGCCGCTCACGCGGCGCGCCGGGGCGCAGCTGGTGCAGCAAGCGTTCGCGGGCGCGCTCGACGAAGCGCGCGTGAACGAGATGGTCGAGCTGGCGGCGGGCAACGCGTTCTTCCTGGAGGAGCTCGCGCGCTCGAAAGACGATGCGCGGCTGCCCGAGACCGTGCTGGCCATGATCGAGGCGCGCCTGGCCGGGCTCGACGATGAGCAGCGGCGCGTGCTGCGCGCAGCCAGCATCTTCGGCGAGGCCTGCTGGGAGGGCGGCCTGTCGCGGCTGATGGGCGGAGAGCTCGATCCGGTGCGGCTCCATCACTGCCTGACACAGCTGATCGCGCAGGAGCTGCTGACCGTGCGCGCCGAGAGCCGCTTCGTGGGCGAGCGCGAGCTGGTGTTCCGCCATGCGCTGCTGCGCGAGGGCGCCTACGCGCAGCTCACCGCCTCCGATCGTAGGCTCGGCCATCGGCTGGCGGCGGACTGGCTGGAGCAGCACGGTGAGCCGAGCCCCGCCGTGCTCGCGCTGCACCTGGAGCGCGGCGGCGAGCTGGCGCGCGCGGGCCTGCGCTACGCCTCGGCCGCGCACGTGGCCAACCTGGGTGCCGATCGCGAGGCGCAGCTCTCGCACGCGCGCAGCGGCCTGCGCTGCGGCGTGCCGGAGCGTGTCGCCAGCGAGCTGCACAGCTTGATCATCATGGTGCTCGGACAGCGCAGCGAGTTTGCGGCCGCGAGCCCACACATCGAGGCGCTCGCTCAGCTGAGCGCGGGCGACAGCGCGCTCCGGCTCTCGTACCAGCTGGTGCCGATCATGCTGCGCGCGCTGAGCGCCGATCAACCGCTCGATCTCGACGAGCTGGGCGCGGCGCTGGAGGGAGCCGTGTCCGCGCCGCTGAGCGAAGAGACGCTCGACGTGTTCGGCGCGGTGGTGGGCTGGGCACACTACGAGCTCGACGCGATGGGGCACCACGCGTGCAGCGGGCGCACGCGCGAGCGCTACGCGGCGCGGCTGGCGCCGTTCGCGGAGCGGGAGGCGACGGCGGCCGGCTGGCTGGCGCTGCACCGCAGCTACGAGGCGATGACGTTCTCGGACGATCCGATGTCGGGCTGGGCGGCTGCCGAGCGGGCGGTGCGCGCGTTCAACGAGGCACAACACCCGGGCGGGCTGGCCGTGGCGCACACCTTCATCGGCTGGCACGCGGTCTCGATCGGCGCGCACGACGAAGCGGCGCGTGCGGTGCGTGCGGCGCGCGACGTGGAGATCGGCACCATCGGCTCCCTGCGCGATCTGCTGCACGTGATGTCGTTGCTCTACGAGGGCTTCACCGACGAGGCCGAGGCGGCGTCGCGCAGCATGCAGGAGCGCACGCGTGCGCGGCCCGGTGCCGAGCGCGGGCGTGCACACTGGGCGCGCGCGATGGTGCTGCTGCAGCAGGGGGAACGCGCCGCGAGCGAGGCGGAGCTGGAGCAGACGCTGCATCAGCTCGCGCGCTGGCCGGCGGAGCAGGGTGCGGCGTTGCTGACCGCGGCCAGCGCGGCGATGAAGGGTGGCGAGCTGGAGCGCGCCCACGCGTGCTGCCAGCGCGCCGAGGCCATGCTGACGTCGATGTGGGAGGCGGGCTACCGCGGCGTGCTCGCGCGCTTGTTGCCCTCGCGCAGCGCGGAGGTGCTGGTCGCGATGGGTCGCATCGAGGAAGCGCGCGTGCAGGCGCAGCTCGCCGAGCAGCGCGTGCTGGCGGTGGCGGCGCGCATCGAAGACCCCGCGCTGCGCGAGCGCTTCTTCACGCGCCAGCGGCACGCCGCGCTCAGCCTGGCGTTGGCAAAGCTCTAGATTCTAGGACGTCGGGAGCGCATCGATCGGCGCGGCATCGAGCGTGCTCGTGCGGCCCGCGCGCTTGTTGCGTGCGCGGATGTCCTTGCTGACGAACTGCGACGCGCGGAAGGCCGCGAGGCCTGCCAGCAAGGTCGCGATCGCGGGCAGCACGAACGCGCCGCGCATGCCGACCGACTCGATCTCCGACACCGCTCCCACGACCCACGCCGCCATGCCGGTGCCGAGGATGTGCAGGAACGGGATGAAGCTGGCCTGCGCGGTGGTCGCTTGATCATCGTCCACCACGTCGTCGATCACCGCCGGCATGGGGCCGCTGTAGAACGGCAAGAAGAACGTCAGGAACCAGGCGATCACGATGTAGGGCCAGCCGTGATCGACCAGGATCACGCCGATCGAGAACGGCACCGCCGCGAAGAAGCCGACCGCGATCGTCAGCACGCGGCCACGCGAGTTGCGCGCCTGCCAGCGGTCGCCGATCCAGCCGCCCGAGAGCACACCGAGCAGGCCGCTGGTGAGCGCGATCGCCGCGTACAGCGGGCGCGCTTCCTCTTGCGACATGCCCTTCACCTGCACCGTGAAGTCGACGATCCAGGTGGTGTAGCCGCCGGACGCGAAGCTGATCAGCGTGGCCGACACCAACATCCAGCGCAGCGTGGGGATCGCGAACGTGCGGCGCACGCCGTCGCGCATCTCGCGCGCCACCTCGATGAACGTCACCTTGCCCGGAGGTGCGTCCGTACGCCGCGGCGGGACCTTGAGCCGCCAGGCGAGGAACGCGAGCGCGAAGCCGGGCAGCGCCACCAGCTCGAACGCGCGCGGGAAGCCGAGCAGCCCGCCCAGGTACAAGCCGAAGCACGCACCCACGAACATGCCGCCGTTGTAGATCGCGTTCAGGCGCGCCTTCCGCTTGGGGTCGACCTCGCACAGGATCGCGCTGGAGGCCGGCCCGTAGGCTGCCTCGCCGATGCCCACGCACGCGCGCAACAGCAGCATCGACACGAAGCCCACTGCGTACGCGCTGCAGAGAGTCGCGGCCGACCAGACCAGCACACCCGCGCCGATCACCAGGCGTCGATCGAAGCGGTCCGACGCCCAGCCGAGCGGCAGCGTACCGAGCGCGTGCACCACGAAGAAGCCGCTGCTGAGCGCGCCGAGCTGTCCGTTGGTGAAGTGGAACTGCTCCCGGAGGTCGTCGTACATGGTGACGACCACCATGCGATCGAGGTAGTTGACGAAGTTGATCACCGTCAATAGCCCGACGACATACCAACCGTAGCGACGCGAGCGTGGTTGCAGAGACGCCTGGGGCGAGACCATTCGCACGCAAGCTGCCACGGAACCTCGATCGTGCCCACTGCTCTCCGGTGCGCGATGCTAGATCCTTGCTGATGCGTCGCCCGGCTCTCACCTTCCGAACCGCTCAGCTCGACGATGTCGACGAGATCGTCGAGATGGTGGAGAGCGCGTACCGGGGCGACGGCAGCCGTGCGGGCTGGACCACGGAAGCGGACCTGCTCGACGGACAGCGTACGGATGCGGCCGCGATCACCGAGCTGATCCGGGGGCAGCTGACGCGCATCGTGCTCGCGCTCAGCGCCGAGCTGACGATCGGCTCTGTGCTGCTAGCGGAAGAGCGCAACGGCGTCTACCTGGGCATGTTGACGGTGCGACCGAACGCACAGGCGCGTGGCGTGGGGCGCGCGTTGCTGGCCGAGGTCGAGCGCATCGCACGCAGCGAGCGGCTCGGCCGCACCATCCGCATGACCGTGATCGGACAGCGCGCGGAGCTGATCGCGTGGTACGCGCGGCGCGGCTACCTGCCCACCGGCGAGCACGAGCCGTTCCCGTACGGGCAACCTCGTTTTGGGCTGCCGCGGCGTGACGACCTGTACTTCGCGGTGCTCGAGAAGAAGCTCTGACAGGCCTGAAAAACAGGGACCGCAGCGCCCTTGGCGTCATGCGTCCGTAGGCCTTGCACGCGCTTTGCCGGACGCGAAGGCGGGCTCTTGCAGGCTGCGCGCCCGCTGGGCGGGGCCGTACGAAGAATCGTCGCCGAACACCTCAAGGACTCGCGGCGCGTGCCGATAAGCCGCTCGATGGGGGCGACGCGCATGGGGCTGGGACGTCGGGGCGTGGTGCTGTTCGCGTTGGGCTGCCTCGGCTGCGACCCGCCGCCGGGAGGCGACTCTGCGCGAGGTCTGCAGGAGGGCATCATCCGTGGCGACGGCGGGCCGGTGCTGATCTCGCGCGACGCGGGCCTCGACACCCTGCCCACGCAGCCGCCACGGGACGCAGGTGGGCTCACTTCGCGACCGCCAGCCCAGGACGCAGGCGAGGCTGTCGATGCCGCGCTGCCGGGTGATGCCGGACAGGACGCCGGGGTCGCCGCGGACGCTGGCGAGCTCGCGCTGGACCCCGACGGCGGCTCGATCGAGCCGAACCCGTCCAGCACCAACCCCACCTGCAGGACGCTCTTCTACCGCGACCTCGACGGCGACGGCTTCGGCGACCCGAAGGCATCCGTGATCTCCTGCACGCGACCGCCGGGCTACGTGCTGGCCGCGGGCGACTGCTACGACGCGAACGACCGCGCGCGCCCCGGCGCCACCGGGCAGTTCCTGACCCAGCGCGGTGACGGCAGCTTCGACTACGACTGCGACGGCCTGGAGACGCGTGCGCGCACCACCTTCGCGGTCTGCCCCAAGGTCGAGGGAGCTTGCCCGCCCGAGGCGATCGGCTGCCACGACGACGCGCTCCGAATCAGCTGGGACGCGGCCGAGGACGCCGGCTGGACCGACTTTCGCGTGGTGCCCTGCATCGGCTCGCTCTGCCCGCTCGACAAGACCAAGATCCCCGCCTGCGGCCAGGCCGGTTACTGGGGATTGAGCGTCGCCTGGGAGATCCTGGGCGCGAGGTACGCGTGCACCGTCCCGGTGGCCGGCACCACCCGTATCCAGACCTGCCGCTGAGGGTAAAAGATGCTCGAGCTCGTCTACGTGAGTGCGGCGCGGCGGCCCTTCGACGAGGGGCAGCTCGCCGCCTTGTTGGCGCAGGCGCGCGCGAAGAACGCAAGGCTCGGCGTGGTGGGCATCCTGCTCTACGATCACGGGTCGTTCCTGCAGGTGCTGCAGGGCGAGGAGAGCACGGTCATGCCGCTGTTCGAGACCATCGCGCGCGACGCTCGCCACGAGCGCGTGTCGGTGCTGCAGCGGAACATCGTGCAGGAGGCGAGCTTCGGCGCGTGGACGATGGGCTTCGTCTCGCTGGCCACCACGCCGCTGCCCTCGCGCCACGCGCTGCGCAGCAACGGCACCTTCGAAGGCACCGCGCTCGAGGTCCTGGCGGTGCTCGATCACTTCCGTGAAGGGCAGTGGCGCCAGTACATCCGGGGCTGAGCTACGGGCCGCCCATCAGGTTGCCCAGGTCCGGCAGCACGGGAGGCTTGCCGTTGAGCAGCAGCTGGCCGTTCTCGTAGACCAGCGTGCTCTCCAGCGCGTCGCCGGTCTGCACCACGTAGCCGGACTCACCGAGCTGCGCGAGCGCGAGGTCCGCCATCGCGCGCACCATGCCGGGCTGCGCGTTGGGCGTGCTCGCGACCAGCCGCTTGTCGATCGCGTCCAGCAGGCCGAGCTGCACCTTCACGTGCGCGCGCGCCACGCCGTACTGCATCGCCAGGTCGAGCAGCGCCCGCTGCGTATCGCTGGGCTTCACCCCGCGCGTGCCGAGCGCGTACGAGAGCTCTCCGCGCTGTCCATCGATCTCGATCGCGAGCGAGTCGAGGCCGTACTCCGGATCGTGCGTCAGCAGCGTCACGGCTTCCTTCTCCAGCGCCGGGAACGCGGCCTCCAGCCCGCCCGCCTTGGGGTCGCAGCTGAGCGCGTTCTCGAGCACGTGCTTGAGCAGGGCCTGGTAGCTGGCGGCGTCGAGCCGACGCAGCCCGCCCTTCAGCTCGACCTTGTCGATCTTGAACGCGTTGAAGGTGCCGCTGCCCGCGTACGCGACCTCGCTCGCGTAGAGGCCCTTGTCGAGCTTGGAGTCCGCCTTGAAGGTCAGCAGCGGAAAGCCGCTCTTGAACGTGGTGGGCGGTCCGCCGAAGCTGCTCGGCGCGCTGGCTGCGAACGCCAGATCCTTGAGTGAGCCCGTCGCCTGGCTGTCGCTCAGCCAGAGCGTGGGGTCCTTGCGCGGGGCGATCGTGGCGTGGCCCTGCATGCGGCCCACCGTCATCTCGAACGAGGCGTCCGGCGCCTGCGTGTTCATGCCCCAGCTGGGCAGCTCATAGTCGTACGTGCCGCCGGCGCTGGGGTCCGCGTTGCTGCCCTTGATCTTGGCCTTGAGCGGGAAGGTCTCGAAGCGCCCGGCCTTGGGGTCCTCGAACTTGAGCGCGGGCACCGTGAGCTCGCTGCTGAAGCTGCGATCGAAGGCGATCTTCGTCACCACTCGCAGCGGAGGCTGCTTGTTGGTGAGCGCCTCCGCGCGCGCCTTCCAGCCGTCCGGCACCACCAGCGTGGTGGCGAGCTCGGCAAAGCCGGCGCCGCTGCCGAACAGCGGCCCGTGGTGGATGTCGGTGTGCACACCGAGCTCGATCGGCTCGCCCGCCTCGAGCGCCGAGCCGGGCACCTGCGGCACGCAGCCGATGCGGAGCTTGACCTCGTAGCTGGAGCGGAAGAGCCCGCGCTCGACCTTCTCGTCCACCACCTTGAAGGAAGGCGACAGCTTGGTGAGGTCCGCGCTCTGTGCCTGGAGCTGCTGGAGTGCGGCGCCGCCCGTCCAGGCGAAGGCACCGGCCGCTGCGCCACCGATCCCGACCACCGCCGCAATCGCGACGGCTGCTGCTTTGTTCATCGTATTCCCCTGCGCGTTTGCGCGAGCTTAGCGGAGCCACGGGGTAGAGCGCGAACACTCGGCGGGAACCTCGGGCTCCGCGTGGACTCTAACGGGATCCGTGTCGTCTTCGCTACCCGCCCAGGACGGGCCGGCCTGGCCGGACTTGCTGAACGTATCGCCGCAGCGTGCCGTCGACGGGCGTGCGCTCGAGCGCGTGCTCGCGTTCGCGTTCCTGGCCGGCGACGACGGCGGTGTGCTGGTGGGCGCGCTCGACAGTTGTCCGCTCGCGTTCTCCACCTTCGAGGGGGCCTTGTTCGCGCGCGAGCTGTTCCTGGAGGAGCTGCTGCAGGGGGTGCTCGCGCCGCGCGTGAACGGGCGCCCGCTGGCCTTCGACGCCGACCACGTGCTGCGCTTGCTGACGCACCCGCCACGCAGCGCCGAGCTGATCACGTTCCGCGGCGAGGCCTCGCGCGAGCTGGTCGAGCAGCCGGCCCTGCGCGCGGCCGCAGAGCGGCTCGCGCTCGCGATCCAGGAGCTGCGTCGGTTGTTCGCGGGCGAGGGCAGGGTGGGCATCCGCGGCGAGCAGGCGCGCCGGAGGATCGACATCCTGCGCGCGATCGAGCAGCTGTTCGCGGGCATGGACGCGTTCGCACCGGCGCAGTCGTCGCTCGAGCGGATCGCACGCTTCGGCAGCGAGGTGCGCGCCAGCGAGGGCTTCCACAAGCTGAGCGAGCTGCTGCGCTACGAGAATGCGCGCGCCTACGCCGACCTCACGCTGCAGCTCGGCGCGGACGGCAGCGTGCGCGGTCTGCGCGTGAACCAGCTGCGCGAAGACGCGAACAACGTCTACCACGTCTCGTCGCTGCGCCAGTGGCTCGGTCGCGCGTGGCTCTGGCTCAAGGGCTACCGCGTGACCGACGGCGAGCTGATCGACGGCTGGCTCGATGCGGTCTTCCAGGGGGTGGTGACGTTCCTGCCGCCGCTGGTGCAGCTGCTCGGAGACCTGGAGTTCTTGCTCTGCGGTGTGGCTCTGGTGGAGCGTGCGCGCGAGCGCGGGCTGGCGATGAGCTTGCCGCAGTTCACGGACGACGACTGGGGCGTGCAGCAGCTGTTCAACCCGCTGCTGCTGAGCAGCGTGCAGCCGGTGCCGTGCTCGCTCGCGATCGAGCCGGGCACCACCTTGATCACGGGCCCGAACTCGGGCGGCAAGACCCGGCTGTTGCAGGCGCTCGGCCTGACGCAGCTGCTCGCGCAGAGTGGGCTGTACGTGCCGGCGGCACAGGCGCGTCTGCCGCGGGTGCCCGGCATCTTCGCGTCGCTCAGCCAGCCGGCTGGCGCGGAGCAGGCAGAGGGCCGCCTCGGCAGCGAGCTGCTGCGCATCCGCATGCTGTTCGAGCGCGCGCAGCCGGGCTCGCTGGTGTTGGTGGACGAGCTCTGCTCGGGCACCAGTCCGTCGGAGGGCGAGGAGCTGTTTCAGCTGGTGCTGGAGCTGATGCAAGAGCTCTCGCCGCGGGCGTTCGTGTCGACGCACTTCCTGAAGCTGGCGGCCGCGATGGCCGAGAGCTCGGAGCTCACGCTGCGCTTCGTGCAGGTGGAGCTCGATGCGCGCGAGCGGCCGACCTATCGCTTCGTGCGCGGCGTGGCGGAGACGTCCCTCGCGCGCCAGACCGCGGCGCGGCTCGGCGTGACACGCGAGGAGCTGCGTGCGCTGATCGCGGGCCGCCGTCAGTCCTGATCGGCCTCGGGCGTCACCTGCAGCGTGACCCGCCGGCTGCCGCGCAGCACGTCGAGCGATGTGTCTTGCCCGATGCGTGCGGCATCGAGCAGCCGGTGCAGGTGGCGCGTGCCCTCGGGCAAGGTCACGTCGATGCGCGACGCGCCAGCACCACGTGGCTGCCCCACACCTTCGGCGACGCTGGCGACCGTGTTCGAGTAGGCATCGAGCAACGACTCGTCGCTCGGCACCGGATGTTCGGCGTCGAGGCTCATCGTTGGCCCCGAGAAAGAGCGCTCGTCATGGAGAATCTCCTGGCCCGCAGGGGCCGGTGAACGCATCGCGGGCGAGCTGCCTCGCGAGCTCTCTGCGAGCGACTGCTCACCGTGAGTGCGCGCGGGACCAGGTCAAGGTCAGGGCGCGAACGTGATCGTCGCGTAGCCGTTGCCGCCGGCCTGGCAGCTGCCGCTGCCGCCGCGTGCGCGGCCGTTGGGGATCGAGCCGCCGTTCGCGGGGGTGGCACCGGAGCCGCGCGTCACGGTGCTGCCCTGGCACACGCCGCCGCCACCACCACCGCCACTCTGCGCGCTGGGCGCATTGCCGCTGCCGCTGCAGCCAGCGCCGCCCGCGCCGCCGTCGGCAGCCAGCGTGCCGAGGACCGAGATCGAGTCGGCGCCGCCACCACCACCGCCGCCACCCGCGAGCGCGACGCGCGTGCCGTTCACGAGCAGCACGCTCGCCGCGCCGCCACCGCCGCCATTGCCGTGGTCGCCGAGGCCGCCGTTGCCCTGGCCGCCACCACCGCCACCGTAGTAGCCGCGACCGCCGGAGCCGCCCTGGTTGGGCGAAGCGCCGTTGCCGCCGGCGACGGTTCCGTCGGCGCCGTTTGCGCCGTCCCCGCCGCCGCCCGAGCCGCCGTTGAGCGAGCCCGAGCCGGCGTTGTTGCCCGCGCTGTTGCAACCGCCGGCGCCGCCCGTGCCGACGAAGACGTTGATCGTACCGGAGACCAGCGCAGTGGAGCTCGCGTAGCCGCCGGAGCCGCCGCTGCCGCCGGCGCCATTGACGCCCTTGTTCTCGCCGGATGCACCGGCGCCGCCCCACAGCCGCACCGTCAGGGACTTGCAGTTGCCGGGCACGGCGACGGTGTACTGGCCCGCTTCGAACGTGATCGGCGTGGTGTTGCACGCCGGCACGTCTTCATCGACGCGGCCGTCGCAGTCGTCGTCGACGCCGTTGCCCGGCGAGAACGCATCGTCGGTGGTCGTGCGCGGCGCGCGCGCCATGCAGCTGTCGCGCACCGCGCCGCTGGCGCAGGTACGCTGTCCGGTCGCGGCGCAGTAGCCCGTGCCGCAGCTGGACGTGGTCACCGCGTAGTCCTCGTCGAGCTGGCCGTTGCAGTCATCGTCGATGTTGTTGCAGCTGGTGTCGCTGGTGGCGGCCATGCCGGCCACGCAGCTGTCCACCACGCGGCCATTCACGCAGGTGCGCGAGCCGCTGCGCGCGCAGGCGCCCTGGCCGCACGTGGTGGCCGTCACCACGTAGTCTTCGTCGACGCGCCTATCGCAGTCGTCGTCGATGTTGTTGCAGCTGGTGTCGTTGGGCGCGGCCATGTTGTTCGGCACGCAGATGTCCACGACGACGCCGTCGACGCATTGCTTTCGTCCCGTCGCGGCGCAGATGCCGTCACCGCAGCTTTGCGGCTCGCCGACGTAGTGCTCGTCGGCGGTGCCGTCGCAGTCGTCGTCGAGGTTGTCGCAGTCGTCGTCGGCGCCAGTCTTGTCGCCCTCATCGCAGGTCACGCCCTGCACGCCGTTCACGCAGGTCGAGGTGCCGTCGGCGCTGCAGACACCCACGCCGCAGCGCACGGTGCCGACGTAGTCCTCGTCGACCTGGCCATCGCAGTCGTCGTCGACGCCGTTGCAGGTGGCGTCGCTGGCGCTCAGCGGCGCGCTCGGCACGCAGCTCGTCTCGACACCGCTCATGCACGTGGAAGCGGTGTTGTTCGCGCGGCAGTAGCCGACGCCGCAGCTGTCGTCCGGCGTGTAGTTGACGGTGTTGCCGGCGCAGTGGTCGATGCAGTCCGGCACGCCGTCGAGGTCCGTGTCCTGCTCGCTCACGGCGCAGCCGCACTGCCCGGCGCGCGCCTTGTTGGCGTCGGAGGGGCATTCGTCGACACAATCGGGTGTGCCATCGCCGTCGCCATCGGTCGTCGCCACGCCGCAGCCGCACTCGGAGCATGCGTCCGTGCCGCCGTCGCTGCCCGCGATCGGCGCGCCGCTGTCGTCCGTGCCGATCACGCTGGCGTCGCCATCGTCGGTGACGGGGCGAGGGAGCAGCTCCACGCCGAAGCGCCCACAGCCTGCGACTCCCAGCACGCTGAGCAGCACCACGCTCGAGAGCTGCCAGCAGCGCGGGCGCTTGATCACGACGGAAAGTTTACAGGGGGCGCTCCGCGATCTGGTAGCGCGAACGCCAACTGCAGCCCGCGAGTCTGCTGCGTGCTGAACACGCTCGCGGTGCTCTTGCTCTCGCCGGTGCTGGTGATCAGCCTGCGCAGGCTCGGACTGGCGTTCAAGGAGCGCAGCGAGCTCGCCACGCAAGCTGCCGTCCGCTGGGCCACCATCGCGCTCGGGCTCTCGCTGTGCGTCGCGCTCGCCGAGCTGGCGTTCGTGTACGTCGACCGCGCGCACACGCTCTCGGGCCCGCGTGCGCTCTGGGAAGGCCTGCGCGCGGCCAAGAACCTGTGCGCACCTCCGCTCGGGGTGAGTGGCGCCATGCTCTACCTGAGCCGCTTGTTCCGTACCGCCGCACGCGCTGCGCAGTGATGCGTGACTGTATGCAGATCGCGGCTGGCGAGGCTCTTGCAAAGGTGATTTTTCGATGAGCGAGCCCACGACTCCGAGCCACACCGCCTTTCGCTACATGACGCGGTTTCATTGCATCGGAGGAGACTGCGAAGCCACGTGTTGCGCGGGTGGCTGGAACATCACGGTCGACAAGGAGCACTACGAGGCGTCCAGGCGGGCGATGAGTACGCATCCGGCGACGCGTCAAGAGTTTGACAACAAGTTCCGACGCGTCAAAGACCCGGCACGCAAGAGCCGCCACTACGCGCTGATGGTGTTGCAAGACAACGGCGCCTGCTCGTTCTTCGGCGAAGACCGGCTGTGCAACCTGCAGCAGCGCTACGGCGAGAGCGTGCTGTCCGACACCTGCGCCATCTACCCGCGTACGCTCGCGCGTTCGGGGCAGCGCAAGGAGCAGACGGGACTGACGTCCTGCCCCGAGGTCAGCAGGCAGCTGCTGCTGTACGAAGACGCGATGGACATGGTGGCCGTGGAGCCCGAGAGCCTGGGCCGCCAACAGCCGCTGGTGCAGCTCGAGGAACATCCGAACATCCCGTACGTCAAGTACCACGACGAGCTGCGCAACCTGATGATCGACCTGCTGTCCGACACGGCGTACCCGCTGCGCTCGCGGCTCGGCTTCGTCGCCTACTTCGCCTACCGCACGCAGTCGTTCCTGAGCCGCAACGTCGCAGAGCTCGACGAGGAGCGCTTGATGCAGGAGGCCGACCGCGTGCAGGACGCGGCGCTGCGCCTGGAGCTGCACAAGCAGTTCAGCTCGCTCGACATCGATCCGGTGTTCGCCACGCGCGTGGTCTACACGCTGGTCAAGGCGCGCTCGCGGGTGACTGCGTTCGGCACGCTGCTGCGCGACGTGCTCGCCAACTACTGTCCGCCCGGCACCGAGTCCGCCGCGCAGTCCGAGGCCGCGCCGGTGCAGGCGATGCTGCAGGGCTACCTCAAGCAGAAGGAACACTGGGCGCCGTTCGCAGGCCGTATCGATCGCTACTTCGCGAACTACGCCAAGAACTACTGGGCGCGCGAGTGGTACGTCGGCTCGCCCGATCTGCTCACGCACACGGTCCAGCTGCTCACGCGGCTGTGCGTGCTGCGCTTCACGCTGCTCGGTCATCCGCTGTTGATCGCCGCCGCGCAGGCGCCGGAGCCGGAGCGTGCGCTCGCTCTGGACAAGGCCGTGGTCGACACGGTGTACAACTTCTCGCGCGCGTTCGAGCACGACGGCCAGTTCATCAAGCACCTCAAGGAACAGCTCGCGACCTCGAACCTGATCACGCTCGCGCACGCGTCCTGCTTGATCTCGTTCTGAGCATGCGCGTGGGCTCGCGTGCGCGTATGTTCCGCGCGCATGTCTGGAAAGCCCCGTCTCTCGATGCAGCACGCCGCGTTGTTGCGCTCTGCCGGGCGTGCGATCGCCCGTGCCGCGGCGCGCCGCCTGCGCAACGGTCCCACGCACCCCAACTGGCCCTGGCTGTACGAGTTTACGGCCGCCTTCATGCGCACCGCCGCGATCGACTTCGAGCCGCTCGCGATCGCGTGGGCGCGCGGCCAAGTGAGCCCCACGCCGATCACGCTGCGCCGCAAGCTGCGCCTTGATATCTCCGAGGTCGCCGGCGTCCGGGTCGATCGCTTCCGCGCGCCGAGGGCCCGCGGGGACGAGCCGACGGTGCTGTACATCCACGGCGGTGGCTACGTCACCTGCTCGCCTGCCTCGCACCGCGACTCGACCGCGCGCATCGCGCACGTCGCGGGCGCGCGTGTGATCGCGCCCTACTACCGGCTGGCACCCGAGCACCCGTTCCCGGCGGCGCTCGAAGACGTGCTGCGCGTGTACCGCGCGCTCCTGCAGCAGGGCACGCCGCCGGAGCGCCTGGTGATCGGTGGCGACTCTGCCGGTGGCGGGCTCGCGCTCGCGCTGATGCTGCGCTTGCGCGAGGAGGGGGTGACGCTGCCGCGCGCCGCGTTCTTGATCTCGCCCTGGGTCGATCTGTCCGTGACGCGCGAGCTGCTGGAGAACACGGCGCCGCACGACTACCTCGGGGCGGAGGTCACGTTCGAGAACGGGCGCGCGTACGCCGGCATGGAGCCGCTGACGAATCCGCTGATCTCGCCGGCGCTGGCGGATCTCGCGGGCCTGCCGCCGCTGCTGGTGCAGAGCGGCGAGTGGGAGCTGCTGAACGAGCAGCACCATCGCTTCGTGGCGCGGGCCCGCGCAGCCGGCGTCGACGTGCAGCTCGAGCAGGCGCCCGGAATGCTGCACGCGTACACCTGCTTTGCTGGCGTGGTGCCGGCGGGCCGGGCGGCGCTGGCCTCGATCGGACAGTTCGTGCGTCAGCAGACTGCGTCGCCTGTGCGCACCCTGAACACGGGCGTCGAGC
The DNA here is from genome assembly GCA_036277895.1 of Polyangiales bacterium. GTDB lineage: Bacteria > Myxococcota_A > Polyangia > Polyangiales > DASUME01 > DASUME01. The sequence continues at coordinate 5,206 of DASUME010000958.1, read as the reverse complement.
TCGCTTCTGCAGACGTCGCCTGAACCTTACTTCACGTCTTCATCGATCGTGAACTCGCGGGCGCTGATCTCCTCGCCCTCGAGCGTGCGCAGCACCGCGCGGTACTTTCCGGGCGTGTGCACGAGCTTGGTCCATGCCCAGGTGCGCCAGCGCGGCGCGGTGGGCACGTCGAGCTTCACGCCGTAGAGCGCGCTCGGTCCGTCCACGGGCTCGAAGTGCACGGTGACCGCGAACGGCTCGTCCTCGTTCGCGAGCTGGACGAACGCGAAGATCTTGGCGGTGTCGCTGGAGAAGTGATCGGACTCTTCCACCGGCTCCTTGCCGGCGACGTCCCTGGCGAGCACGAAGCGATCGATCACCACGTCCTTGGCGTCGACCGGGCGGTCGAACATCTGCTCGGGCTCCGAGTCGTGGGTGATCACGAGCTCTTCCTCCAGCTTGGGCTTCTTCGGTTCGTCGTCGCCCTTGAGCTCCGCGATCGTCGTGGGTGCCGGGGGAGCGAGGGCGGTCAGCTCTTCGAGCTTGGGCGCTTCGACCTTGGGCGCCTCGATCTTCGGGGTGGCCTTCGAGCCGGGCTCGCGATCCTGGCAACCCACGGTGAGACCGGCGACGGCGAGCAGCAGCGGGAAAATCGTACGGGTGGTCATGCTGTATCTCCTTGCGGAAGCGTCATCGCAAGCCGCGAACCACCCGCACGGGTATGGAAATCGCGGGCGAATCGGGCACAGTGTCGGCAACAGCGTGGACCCCGGGACACACGCGCTGTGGAACCACGTCCGCAGGAGAAGGCCATGAGCACACTCGCGAGCAAGTTGGGCGTTCGGTATCCGTTGATTCAGGCGCCGATGGCGAACTTCCAGGGCAGCGCGCTGACCACCGCGGTCGCCGAGGCGGGCGCGCTCGGCTCGCTGCCCTGCGCGAGCCTCGGCAGCGACGCGCTGCGGGACGAGCTCGCGCGCGTGGGGTCGGGCGCGAACGTGAACTTCTTCTGCCACACGCCGCGCGAGAGCGACGACGGACCGTGGCGCCGCCTGCTCGCGCCGTACTACCGCGAGCTCGGGCTCGACCCCGAAGCCCGCGTCGCTTCGCCAGCGCGCGCGCCGTTCTCGGAGCAGGTGCTGGCGTTGATCGCGCCGTTTCGTCCGCGTGTGGTCAGCTTCCACTTCGGGCTGCCCGCGCCGGCGCTGCTGGCCCGCATCAAGGCCTGGGGTGCGGTCATCCTTTCCTCCGCGACCACCGTCGAGGAGGCGCGCTGGTTGGAGGCCAGGGGGGCGGACGTGATCATCGCGCAAGGGCTGGAGGCCGGCGGACACCGCGGCATGTTCCTGAGTGAGGACCTGAGCACGCAGCTCGGCACGTTCGCACTCGTGCCGCGCATCGTGGCGGCGGTGAAGGTGCCGGTGGTCGCCGCGGGCGGCATCGCGGACGCGCGCGGAATCCGTGCGGCGCTCGCGCTGGGCGCGCAGGGCGTGCAGGTGGGCACGGCGTACCTGAGCTGCCCCGAGACCAAGACGTCTGCGGTGCATCGCACGGCGCTCAAGCACGCCGATCACACCGCGCTCACCAACTTGTTCAGCGGTCGCCCTGCGCGCGGCATCGTCAACCGGCTGATGCGCGAGGTGGGTCCGATCTCCGAGGTGGTGCCGGCGTTTCCGTTCGCGAGCGCCGCGCTGGCGCCGCTGCGCGAGGCGGCCGAGAAGAACGGCGATGCTTCGTTCTCGCCGCTGTGGTCGGGCCAGAACGCGCGCGTGCACGAGCTGTCGGCGCGCGAGCTCACGCGCGAGCTGTGCGCGGCGCTAGAGTAGGGCGTCTACGTTCTCAATCGACGGCAGGCCCTTGTACGCGCGCACGTCGTCGGGCATCACGCGCAGCGCCTCGCGTAACGTCGCGCGTTGCCCGGCATCGAGCTGCTCGTACGGGTAGAGGTAGGTGCGGATCAGGAACACGCTCGTGCGCGCCTCCGGCAGCGAGACCGTGATCTGCCGCTCGACGCGCAAGAACAGGCGCTCGACCTGGTCCCAGCTGCCCGCGTTCGCGCGCTCCGGGTGATGATCGAGCACGTCGTCGCGGCACAGCGTCCACACGAAGCGCACGTACGGACCGCGCTCGATCATCGCGCGCACCATGCTGCGCGCGGCCAGCGTGTTGTCCGCGAAGCCGGGCACCGGCACGTGGATGGCGTGGAAGCTTGCCTGCGCCAGCCGCTCGGGCCGCCAGCCGCTCGGGAAGCGCACATCGAGCGCGACCGTACGGCCGTCGTGCTGCTCACCCGCACACAACACCGCGAAGTCTTCCTGCACCGCGCGCGCGATCGCGTCGAACGGATCGCGCGCCACGCGATCGCGGTCGGCTTCGGCCAGCGCCTCGGGGTCCTCGCGCGCGAGCGTCTCGCGCAGCCACGCCAGCGCCGCTGCGCGGGCGTGGACGGCTTCGTCGTCGTCACCGGCGAGCCAGTGTCGCTCGGGGGCGACCGCGCGCTTGGCGGCCAGGTAGCGCGCGCGCTCGCCGTCGCGCTGGAAGTAGCGTCGATCTTGTGCCCCTTGCCCGAGGTCCACGCCGAATGCGCGCAGGCCGGCCACCATCTTCAGCGGCGTGCTCTGGATCGGGAAGTAGCTGGCCTGTCGCATGTACAGCCTACGCGCGGGGGGCTCGTCACCTAGCAGCTTGGGTGCGCGGGCGCGATGCACGACGGGGTTTCCAGGCCGGGTCCGGCGCCAAACCCGGCAACCACCGACGCGTTTGGTATCGGCGAGCACGATTGCGAATTGCCGTGATACATGCGTGCAACATGGGCCGCGCGCGTCTAGCCTTCGGCTCGTGAGCTCCGTGATCTCGGTCCGAGGACTGACCAAGACGTACGCATCGGGTTTTGCCGCACTGAAGAAGGTGGACCTGGAGATCGAGCGCGGCGAGATCTTTGCGCTGCTCGGGCCCAACGGCGCCGGCAAGACCACGCTGATCAACATCATCTGCGGGATCGTCAACCCGAGCTCCGGCAGCGTGATCGCCGACGGGCACGACATCGTGCGCGAGTTTCGTCCGGCACGGCAGAAGATCGGGCTCGTGCCACAGGAGCTGGCGACCGACGCCTTCGAGAGCGTGTGGGCCACGGTGTCGTTCAGTCGCGGGCTGTTCGGCAAGCCGCGTGACGACGTGTACCTGGAGAAGGTCCTGCGCGACCTCTCGCTGTGGGACAAGCGCAACGAGAAGATCATGACGCTCTCGGGCGGCATGAAGCGGCGCGTGCTGATCGCGAAGGCGCTCGCCCACGAGCCGCAGATCCTGTTCCTCGACGAGCCCACTGCGGGCGTGGACGTGGCGCTGCGGCGCGACATGTGGGCGATGGTTCGCAAGCTGCGCGAGAGCGGCGTGACGATCATCTTGACCACGCACTACATCGAGGAGGCCGAGATGATGGCCGACCGCATCGGCGTGATCGATCACGGCGAGATCATCCTGGTCGAGGGCAAGCAGTCGCTGATGCGCAAGCTCGGCAAGAAGGTGCTGACGCTCCGCCTGCAGAAGCCGCTCGCGGAGCTGCCCAGCGGCGTGGCTGGGCAGCTCGACGACGAGGGCCACGCGCTGGTGTACACGTTCGACGCACAGGCGAGTGACACCGGCATCGCGAACCTGTTGCGCGCGCTGCAGAGCCACGGCATCGAGCTGACCGACCTGTCGACCAAGGAGAGCTCGTTGGAGGACATCTTCGTGAGCCTGGTGAAGTCGTGAACGTGTACGCGATCCGCGCCATCTACAAGTTCGAGCTCGCGCGCACGTTCCGCACGCTGGTGCAGAGCATCCTGTCGCCGGTGATCTCCACCTCGCTCTACTTCGTGGTGTTCGGCTCCGCGATCGGCTCGCGCATGGCCCCGATCCACGGCGTCAGCTACGGCGCGTTCATCATCCCGGGCCTGATCATGCTCTCGCTGTTGACCGAGAGCATCTCCAACGCCTCGTTCGGCATCTACATGCCGCGCTTCACCGGCACCATCTACGAGCTGCTGTCGGCCCCGGTGTCGTACCTGGAGATCGTGATCGGCTACGTGGGCGCGGCGGCCACCAAGTCGCTGATGATCGGCGGCATCATCCTCGCGACCGCGCGCGCGTTCGTGCCGTTCCAGATCCAGCACCCGGTCTGGATGCTCGCGTTCCTGCTCCTGACCTCGATCAGCTTCAGCCTGTTCGGCTTCATCCTGGGGCTGTGGGCGAACGGCTGGGAGAAGCTGCAGATCATCCCGATCCTCGTGATCACGCCGCTGACGTTCCTGGGCGGCAGCTTCTACGCCATCAGCATGCTGCCGCCGATCTGGCAGAAGCTCACCTTCTTCAACCCGGTGGTCTACCTGATCAGCGGCTTCCGCTGGAGCTTCTTCGGCATCTCCGATGTCAGCGTCGGCCTGAGCCTCGGCATGACGCTGCTCTTCCTGGTGGCCTGTCTCGGCGTGATCGCCTGGATCTTCAAGACCGGACACCGTCTCAAGAGCTGAGCGGCACGCGGCCTGCCAGAGCGGCTTCGACGATGACCGAGGGCGCGGTTCGGCACAACGATCCCCACGAGGCCGCGCGGTGGGGCTTGCGGTTGCTGCTCAGGCTGTACGTGATGCTGCAGGTGACGCATGCGTCGTCGGCGACGCCTACATCACGCTGCGTACCGTCTCTAACTTCGCCCGGGCTGGGGCTGCGCTGGAACCCCGGCGAGCGTGTGCAGTCGTATCCGCACCCGCTGTGGATGTTCGCGTTGTCCGCGGTCTACTTCGTCACGCGCGAGGCCTGAACCTGCGGGCTCGTTAGGGCCCGTAGTTGCCGGCGCTCTTGTTGTTCACGAGCTTGGCGAACCAGTCGACCAGCGAGGCGCCGCCCGCCGTGTTCGTGTAGAACTCGGGCCACTCGAGGGACACGTGCTCGCCGCCCTGGATGTAGAACGTGCTGGTGCTCGTGCCCTGCAGTGCCTTCCGGAACGTCAGCAGGCTGTTGGTGAACAGCGGGCCGTCGATCGGGTTGTCGATGCTGCCGGTGCAGTTGTTGACGCCGATGCCGTAGAAGCTGCGGATGACGCCGTCTTCGATCGTCTCCAGGAAGCCGTTCTGACGATCGGAGTACTGCTTGGCCACCCAGATCGCGTAATGCGTCATGAAGTCGCCTTGGCGGTACTTCTTGGCGTCGGGCCAGTCGGCGAGGAACGAGCCGTCCCAGCCGAACAAGCTGC
>DASUME010000957.1:0-10069 GCA_036277895.1 Polyangiales bacterium | reverse complement strand
GAGCTTCTGCATGAAGCGCGACACCTGCGCCGAGTGACCGCGCAGCTCCTGGCGCTGGTTCTCCAGCAGCGACACCAGCACGTTCTGCACCTCGATGCTGGAGGCGAAGCTGACGCCGTTGTCCTGCGAGCCGGTCTGCGACGCGGATGGGCGCCGTGGCAGATCGCGCGCGCCGGTCTGGCCGGGCGAGAAAAAGCCGGGCAGCAGCGACGAGTTGCGCAACGGCGTGGGTGTCGTCTCGACCAACGAGCGCTCCACGGACGGCGGGTCGGCCTGCGTGGGCGCGCGCAGCTGGTTGCCGGTCGGCGGTCCGTCCTGCGTGCCGAGCGCCGCGCGCAGCCCCGTGTTGCCCGCGATCGTCTGCTCGTCGAACATGTTGTGGCCGTAGGAACCGAACATGTTCTGGTTCTTCTTGCCGCTGCGCTGCTCGACCTTGCTGAAGGCGTGGATGTCGCCGTTGAAATGCTTGGCCTGCGCCGCCCGCACCGTCGCCGGCCGCGCCAGGAACGGGCGCACGTTCTGCACGCGCGTGGCGGCGCGCACGTCGCGCGCGATCTCGAGGTTGTCGGGGTCTGGCGTGACGAACGCGAGCGTCTTGCTCGCGGTGTCGAACACCACCGGGAAGACGCACAGCCGCTCGGCGAGCTCACGCGGGATCAGGTTCAGCGTCGCGCGATCGAGCTCGGCCTTCGCCATCTTCTCGGTCGACACGAAGCGCGTCTGGTAGAGCGCGGCCAGCCACGCGAGCAGCGCGGCTTCATCGAGCACGCCGGTCTCGATCAGCGCGTCCTCGACACGCACGTCGTTCGACGCTGCGTACTCGAGCACTCCCTGCGCCTGCTCGCGGCTGATCTTCCGCTCGGCAAGCAGGCGCTCGACCAGAACCTTTTTTCCTATCTCGGCCACGGACTCTTCGATTGTACCGAACTCCGGCCCGCAAAATGCAGCGGTTTCGGCGCTCGCCGATCGTGCGAGCTTGTGCGCGCGCGCGCACCGCAAGCGAGCGCTACCAGGCTTCGCGCAGCGAACGTTCCACGACGGCGACGAGTGGCGCCAGCGTGGAGCGCGCGCGAAACTCCTCGGCACGAACCCACGCGAAGGCGTCGTGCTCGTCGCTCAAGCGCACCTCGCCGCCCAGGTAGCGCGCGCGAAACGCGACCACGATCATCGGCAGGCCGCGGCGCTGCGCGGCGTAGCTGGCGAACGGCCTCGCTTCGACGTCGACCGTGAGGCCACTCTCCTCGGAGATCTCACGGCGCACCGCGGCGAGCGGTTCCTCGCCGTGCTCGATGCGGCCGGAGATGGTCTCCCACAAGCCCGGCCCCGCGCGGTTGGTCGCTGCGCGACGCATCGCGAGCACACGATCGCCCTGGATCACGAGTGCGGCCACGGCGACGACGTGATGTCCGTGCGGGAGCATGACTCGAATCCACTAAGTCAACTTCTCGAAGGTGCAAGACGAGTTGACCAGGAATTTCATGTTTGCGCGCACGCCTCCCTACCATTGCGCTCAGGGATACCCCTGAGCAAGCGAGCCATGACGCCTCATCAGAACACGGACCGCCTCGCCTCCCACGCCTCCGACCGCCCGCGCAGAGATCGGGTCGCGAAGTACCTGGTCGGAGCGGGCGCGAGCGGCGCCGAGCTTCCTCCGCTCACGGACCTGCTGGGCGTGCTGGTCACGCTCGCCGAGGGCACACGGCGCAAAGCGATCCTGCCGCTCGCGAGCAGCACCGGGGAGTTTGCGTTCGTGCGTCGCGACGAGCACGCGCTGGTCAGCTACTACGACGCGGGCCCGGTGCCGCAGGTGTTCGTGCGCGACCGCGCCGTCGACCTGGTCACGCTGATCGAGGCGACCGCCGCGGCCGTGCGCGAGCAGCACGCGACGGACGAGGGCATGCTGGCGCTGGCCGAGCGCGCACAACGCGTGACGCTCAAGGCCGCGCCGCACTCCGCGCCGAGCCTGGTGAGCCGCAAGGGCGGAGCGCTGAGCGCGCCGAGCGACGCACCGCTGGCGTTCGGGTTCACGATCAAGCTGCCGTCCGGCGACGGGCAGGCGATGGAGACCGGCATCCGTGCGGACGTGCACGCGCTGCTGTTCGACGGGGAGCTGTGGGGCTACGCGCAGGGCCGCAAGGTGGTGCTCGTGCGCGGCGCGGTGTTCCCGGCGGTGGCGCGTATGGTCAGCGCGGCGCGCTCGGTGGTCGACGCCTGGGAGGCGCGCAAGCCGGTGCACCTGAAGCTGAAGGCCGGCGAGTTCGGGATCGCGCTGCGCATCGGCAAGGATGGCGACGCGCGCGTGACGCTGGTCAGCAAGAGCGGGCGCACGCGCGAGGCGATCACGCTACCGGCGCTGGATCTGGCGAGCGCGCTGCTGCCGATCCTGCGCGTGGCCGCGGAGCTGACGCGCACGGTGGTGGCCACCGACCGCGCCCAGAGCAAGAACCTGCGGCTGTCCGCGCTGCGCGACGAGGTGCGGGCGCTGCGCCGGATCGTACGCACGCGCGGCACCCAGAAGAGCTTCATCAACCGCGACCCGGACCTGCTGCGCGCGAGCGCGATGCGCTCCGAACGGCCGGACAGCCCGGCGCTCAACACCGGCAAGCTGCGCCTGAGCGCGCGCTGGCACGCCGAGGTCGAGGGCCTCGACGCGAGCTCGACCTTCCTGTGTGGCGACCGGATCGTGATCGCGACGCCCAAGCACCAGCTGGCGCTCTCGCGCGACGACGGGCAGCCGCTGTGGATGCGCGAGGCGAGCTCGGCGGCCACGTTCATGGCCGGCACGGCGCTGGTCTGTGTGAGCCCGGACGGCGAGCTGAGCATGTCCGACCTCGAAGATGGCCAAGTCTACGCGCGCACCCGGGTGGCGCCGCGTGTGGGCGGGCCGCTGCTCGGCATGTTCGCGGGCGCACGCGGGGCACCGCCGATCGCGGTGCTGACCGAGGGCCGCGATCGCCTCGTCGCGGTCGACGTGCGCACGGGCTCGCAGCGCTGGCGCTTCCGCTCGCACGGGCGCGCGGACTTCCGGCTGGTGCGCGCGGGCCGGATCCTGCTGGTCGTGTCGGGCGACAGCACGCTCGATGCGATCGACGTCGCCAGCGGCGAGGTGGCCTGGCGCTGGTCGGATCCGGGGCGACTCAGCCTCGCCCCTGCGATCACGCGCGACCACGCGGTGGCGATCGCGCACCAGGGCGACGGCTCCGCGCTGCTCAGCTTCGATCTGTTCAGCGGCCAGCTCGTGTACCGCAAGGAGCTCGACTTCTCGGCCACGGTGAGCCCGGTGGCCGCCGAGCAGCTGGCGCTGGTCGCGGGCGAGCAGCTGTGCGCGTTCGATCTGCACACCGGCGAGCTCAAGTGGCAAGCCGCCGATCCAGGCCTGGCCGACGGCGCGGCCGCGCTGGTGGTCGATCAACACCTGGTGCTCAACGCGCCCAACGGCCTCGCGCAGGCGTTGGACGTGGCGACCGGCGAGCTGCGCTGGCAGCACAAGCTCGCGGATCCCACGCGCGACGACGTGCCGCGCCGGCTGGAGCCGGTGCTGCGCGGCGGCGCGCTGTTCCTGCCGAGCGCGAACGTGCACGTGGTGCGGCCGGCGGACGGGGCGCTGATCGGGGGGCCGATCGCGGAGAGGATCATCCCGGACTTCATGCGCATCGACGAGCGCGGCTGGCTCTACGTGGCGGAGGAGTCAGGTCTGATCGAGGCGCACTCGCCGGTGCCGTCGTTGAGGCTCGTCAAGTAAGGCGACGGTGTCGCAGCGACGGCAGCTGCGCGCGAATGCGGGTGATCGAGTCCGTGTCGAGCGTCGCGAGCGCGAAGCCCTCGCCTTCGCCCCCGCACTGCGCGATCACGGTGCCCCACGGGTCCGCGATCAGCGCGTGCCCGTACGAGACGCGCGCGCCGTAGCACTTGCCTGCCTGCGCGGCGGCCAGCACGTAGCTCTGGGACTCGATCGCGCGCGCCTGCAGCAGCACGTGCCAGTGGTCCTTGCCGGTGTGCAGCGTGAACGCGGCGGGCACCGTGATCGCGATCGCGCCGCGGTCGACCAGCTTGCGGTACAGCTCCGGGAAGCGAACGTCGTAGCAGATGCTCATGCCGAGCGTGCCGAACACGGTCTCGGTGGTCACGATCTCCTCGCCGGGCGCCACCTTGTCGGACTCGCGCAGCGTGGTGCCGTCCGCGAGCTCCACGTCGAACAGGTGGATCTTGCGGTACACCGCCTTCACGGCACCATCGCGCCCGAGGTGCACCGACGCGTTGTACACGCGGTCGTCGCTCTGGCGCGCCTCCCAGAAGCCGCCGAGGATCAGCTCCGCCTTGGTCTCGCGCGCCCAGCCCTGGCAGCGCGCCAAGATCGGCCCACCCGCAGGCAGCGGCTCCGCGATCGCGCGCTGGCCCAGCTCCGGCCCCAGGTACGCGAACGCCTCGGGCAGCACGATCAGCGCCGCGCCCGCCGCCGCGGCACGCCGAATTTGGCGCTCGGCGGCGGCCAGGTTGGCCTCCACCTCCGGCGTCGAGTTGAGCTGCACCACCGCGACCTGGGTCTGCGCCATGCCGACCTTATAAAGCCGCGCCGAGATCGTTGCCATCCAGCCGTCCTTGGACAACGCTCCGGGCCATGCTCCAAAGCATCCTGTTTGCGTGGTTGAGTGCGGCACTCGGGCTGTGGGTCGCGGCCAAGATGCTGCCCTCCGTACGCCTCCGCTCGGACGCCGACGCGATCTGGGCCGGTGCGCTGCTCGGCCTGCTGCAGGCGCTGCTGACCACGCCACTGTTCATCCTGCTCGGGCTCGCCACCCTGGGCATCGGCTTCTTGCTGTGGTTCATCACCACCTGGATCGCATCCGCGCTGGTGATCCGGATCACGGCGGCGCTCTCCAGCCGGCTCGACGTCGACGGCTTCTTGCCCGCGCTGATCACCGCCTTCGTGGTGTCGCTCGCCGGCTCCGTCGTGCACTGGCTGCTGGCGTGAGCGGCGAGCTGTACGGGCTCGCGCAGGCCCTGTGCGCGCTGGCATTGCTGGGCGCGCTGGTGTGGGTGGTGCGCCGCGCGGGCTTCGGCGTGTTCGTACCGCGCAAGAACCGGCTGATCGAGATCGAGGATCGCGTCGCGCTCGACATGCGCAGCGCGCTCGTCGTGGTGCGCGCCGAGGGCCGGCGCTGGCTGCTCGCCACCAGCGATCAAGGGCCCGCGCGCGTGCTGGCCGAGCTCGCGCCCGAAGCGAGCGAGCGTGCCTGAGCTGGCCAGCGGCAGCTCGCTGTCGGCGGCGCTCGGCCTGGTCGCGCTGGCGCTGGTGCCGCTGGCACTGATGACGTTGACCTCGTTCGCCAAGATCGCGGTCGTGTTCTCGGCGCTGCGCAACGCCCTGGGTGGGCAAGACGTGCCGTCGAGCGCGATCGTCACCGCGCTCGCGCTCGCGCTCAGCGTGTACGCGATGGGCCCCGTCGCCAGCGCGATCGCCGCCAACACCGAGCAACTGCCGGCTGCGCGGCGCGACACCATCGGCGGCCTGCTGGAGTCGGCCCGCGAGCCCGTGCGTACCTTCCTGGCCAAGCATGCAGGCAGCGCGGAGACGAAGATGTTGGTGGAGCTGACGCCGGGCCGAGCCGCGGATGATCTGTCGGTGCTCTGGGCGAGCTTCGCGCTCAACGAGCTGAAGGAAGCGTTCCAGCTGGCGTTCTTCGTCTACTTGCCGTTCCTCGCGCTCGACCTGATCGTGGCCAACGCGCTGCTCGCGCTCGGCGTGGGCGGCTTCTCGCCCACGCTGGTCGCGCTGCCCTTCAAGCTGCTGTTGTTCGTGGCGGCGGACGGCTTTCTGCTGGTGTCGCGCGCGCTGTTGTTGGGGTATCGGTGAGCGTGCTGCCGGAGCACAAGCGTGGGCGGGTGATGCGTGCGGTGCGGCGCTGGCGTGAGCGGCTGCGGCGCCTGCCGCGCTCGGGCAAGTCCACGCACAACCGCGTGCGCTTGCTGCACGATGGCGCGCAGGCGCTGCCCGCGATGTTGGCCGCGATCGCCAGCGCCAAGGAAGAAGTACTGCTTGAGATGTACTGGTTCGGCTCGGACCGCACCGGCCGGAGCTTTGCCGAGGCGCTGATCGAGCGCGCACGCGCCGGCGTGTGCGTGCGCGTGATCTACGACGCGCTCGGCAGCATCGAGGCCGGCGTGGCGATGTTCGACGAGATGCAGGCCAACGGTGTCGAGGTGTTCGAGTTCAACCCGATCGCGCCCTGGCGCCGGCACTTTCGCTTCGCGCGCATCAACAACCGCGATCATCGAAAGCTGCTCGTGATCGACGGCCAGCTCGCGATCACGGGCGGCTTCAACCTCGGAGATCCCTGGGCGCCGCGCGATCAGGGTGGGCAAGGCTGGCGCGACGACGGCGTCGAGATCCGCGGCAGCGCCGCGCTGTCGATCCGCGCGCTGTTCTACCGCACCTTCCCGGCCCGGCCGCTCACGCTATCGCCCAAGCTCGCCAACGAGGGCGCTACCGAGATCACGGTGCTGGCGAGCGAGTTCCACGCCGAGCGCCGCGACATCTACGACGGCTACATCAACGCGATCGCACGCGCCACGCGCGACATCATCATCACCAACAGCTACTTCATCCCCGCCCGCCGCGTGCGCCATGCGCTCGCCCGCGCGGTGACGCGCAACGTACGCGTGCGCGTGCTGATGCCGCGCGACACCGACGTGAAGCTGGCCCAGCTCGCGAGCCGCCACCTCTACAAGCGCTTGCTCAAGCACGGCATCGAGCTCTACGAGTGGGGCGGCGGCATCCTGCACTCCAAGACCGCCGTGATCGACGACCACTGGAGCACCGTCGGCAGCTTCAACTTCGACGCGCGCTCGATCTACAACAACCTGGAGCTCAACGTCGCGATGGTCTGCGAGGACGTCAACACCGCGCTGCGCAAGCGCGTGGAGGCGGACCTGGAGCAGTCCGTGAAGATCGACCTCGCGCACTGGACGAAGCGCAGCTGGTTCCTGCGCCTGGTCGAGTACGTGGTCTACCAGTTCCGGTGGTTGTTGTGAGCGAGCCGCGCAGCAGCTACCACCACGGCGATCTGCGCCGTGCGCTGCTCGACGCCACGCTGGAGATCCTGGGCGAGCACGGCGTCGAGTCGTTCACGCTGCGCGAGGCGGCGCGGCGCGCGGGCGTGAACCACCGCGCGGTGTACCGGCACTTCGAGGACAAGACCTCGCTGCTGGTCGAGATCGCCGCGCAGGGCTACCGCGAGCTCGTGGCGCGCATGCGGGCTGCGCAGCAGGACGGAGCCGACCTCGAGCAGGAGATGCACATGCTCGCGCTCGCCTACGTGCGCTTCTCCCTGGAGCAGCCCGCGTACTTCCGGGTGATGAACGGCCCGCGCTTGAACGAGGACGGCCGCTTCCCCGACTACGAGCGTGAGGTGCAGGCCGTGTTCGCGCTGATGCTCGCGATGGTCGAGCGCGCGAAGCAGGAGCACGGCTTCGAGGGGCGCAGCGATCACGGCGTGATGGCGCTGTGGTCGGCGATCGTCGGACTCACGACCCTGATCCTGCAAGGCCGCGTGACGCCCCCGCCGCGCGACGTGGCCAAGTTCACGCGCCGCGTGCTGACGCCCACGATCCGCGGCCTGCTCCGCTGACGCAAAAGCGTCTTGCGCTTGACGGACGCGCTCCCTGCGCGAGAATGTCTCCATCGGAGACATAGCCATGCAGACGCAAGAAATCCGCCTGGATCCCACCCCCCCACGACACGTGCAGCTCCGCGCCCGCGACGGCTTCACGCTGCACGCCGATCTGTACGAGCCCACCGCGCCGCGCTGGGCCGTGGTGATCGCGCCCGCGATGGCCGTCCACCGCAGCTACTACGCCGCGTTCGCCAGCTACCTCGCCGAGCACGGCGCAGTGGCGCTGGTGCCCGACTACCGCGGCGTCGGAGACTCGCGTCCGCCTTCCCTGCGCGGCATGCACGCACGCCTGCGCGACTGGGCCGAGCTCGACCTCGAGGGCGCGCTCGACTACCTGGCCGAGCGCCACCCCGGCCTGCCTCTACGCTGCCTCGGCCACAGCATCGGTGGTCAGCTGATCGGGCTGCTCGACGCAGGGCGCCTCGATCGCGCCGTGCTGGTGGCGTCGCAGAGCGGCTACCACGGACACTGGCCCTGGCCGCAGCGCGCACGCATGCTCGCGCTCTGGTACGTGGTGGTGCCGGGCCTGTCGCACGCGCTCGGCTACCTGCCGATCGGCCGCATCACCGGCAGCGGCGAAGACGTGCCCAAGGGCGTGGGCCTCGACTGGACCCGCTGGGGCCGCAGCGAGCGCTACCTGTTCAGCGAAGCCGACCTACCCGCGAACAACAGCTACGCCCACTTCACCGGCAAGCTGCGCTCCTACGCGATCCTCGACGACGAGCTCGCGCCTCCCGCCAGCGTCGCCTGGCTGTGCGACCGCTTCACGCACGCGCAGCGCGAGCTACGCCGCGTCTCCCCCGCCGACCTCGGCGTCTCCAAGATCGGCCACTTCGCCCCGTTCCGTCCCAAGTTCCAAGCCACGCTCTGGGAGCAGTGGCGCGCGTTCCTCGCGTGAGCTCAGAGCGAGATCTGCGGAGGGACGCTGCTGGCGCGCGCGACGCGACCGAGCGCGCCGAAGCGGGCGTGGTAGGTGGCGATGACTAGCTGGGCGGCGGCTTGTTCGCTCAGGTCTGCGGTGTTCACCACCAGGTCGTAGTGCAGCGCATCGGCGCTGGACTCACCGCACAGCTGGTGCACGAACTTCTCGCGCTCCTTGTCCTTGCCGGTGACGAAGCGCTCGGCGGCCTCGGCGTCCAGGTGGCTGGCGGCGGCGTAGCGGTCGATGCGCTTCTTGAGCGGGCACACGATACGCACGCGTAGTGCTTTTTCGTTGGGCACCAGGAAGTTCGCGCCGCGGCCGACGATCACGGCGCCGCCGCGGTCGGCCAGGTCGGTGACGGTGCGCGTGAGCAGCGAGCGGTACTTGCTGCTCGACATCTGCCCGGGCAGCGAGGACGCGAGCACCTCTTCCAGGAGGTCGCGACCGCGCTCATCCACGTCGCGCACGACGTGCGTATCGAGCTCGGCCTTGCGCGCCACGTGGGAGACCAGCTCCTGGTCCCAGAGCTGGAAGCCCATCTCGGCTGCGATGCGCCCCGCGATCCGTGCGCCCCCCGCGCCGAACTCGCGCGATACGGTCACGATGCGGGGAAACGCCTCGACTGCGTCCCCGCGAGCGGCCTCCACCATCGACATTCCAACCCCCCGGTTGCGTGCTGTAGGAGCCAGGAATGGTCGCTCGCAACCTCGAGTAGGTCAACGCCCCGCCGGTATTTTGGCCGGCATTGCCTGACGATTCTTTGCACGCCGGCGCTTCGGGTGCTCTCGCTCGCAGGCGTGTCCAACGATCGCGAACGCGCCGGACACGTAGCTGACACATCAGCTCGTGCACGGCGCGCTCGTGGGCCACGCTTACTTACTGCGCAGCTTCGGCAGTCTCGACGACGTTCACGCCGACGCTGTCGGCGAGCAGCTCGGCGACGTCCTTCTGCGCGATCTGATCTTCCTTGTTCTCGGCCTTGAGGCCGTCGGTGATCATGACCATGCAGAACGGGCAGCCGGTGGCGAGCGTCTCGGCGCCGGTCTGCAGGAGCTGCAGGGTGCGCTTGGTGTTCACGCGCTCGGCGCTGTGCTGCTCTTCCATGAACATCTGCGCGCCGCCCGCGCCGCAGCACAGGCCCTTGCTCTTGTTCCAGTACTCGACCTCGCGCAGCTCCAGCCCCGGGATGGACTGCAGGATCTGGCGCGGCGAGTCGTAGACCTCGTTGTAGCGACCGAGGTAGCAGCTGTCGTGGAACGCGACCGGCGCGCTCGTGATCTTCTTCTCCGGCTTGAGCTTGCCTTCCTTGATCAAGCCGTAGAGGAAGTCCGTGTGGTGCACGACGTCGTACTGCCCGCCGAAGTCCGGGTACTCGTTCTTCAGCGTGTTGAAGCAGTGCGGGCAGGCCGTGACCACCTGCTTCATCCCGCCCTGGTCCTTGTACGTGTTGAGCACCGCCGCGTTGCCCTCGGCG
>DASUME010000956.1:0-5806 GCA_036277895.1 Polyangiales bacterium | reverse complement strand
TCTTAGCTCGACCTGCCAGGGCGATTCAATCGGCCGGCGACGCCAACCGTACGACCCAGAAGCTAGTCGTTGACCGTGTCACCGGGCTGTCCGCCTGCGGACAGTAAGGCCGGTCACAGCGTCAGCGCTGGCCCGCGGGATCCCAACCCGTCACCAAGTTTTCTTCGAGCGCGTCGAGCTCTCGCAGCGCGGCGGCATCGAGCGTGAAGTCGAACAGCTGTGCGTTCTCTTCGATGCGCGCGGCGCGCGTGGACTTCGGCAGCACCACGAAGCCCTGCTGCACGCCCCAGCGCAGCAGCACCTGCGCTGGCGTGCGCCCCACCCTGCGCGCGATCGCGACCACGCGCGCATCCGTCAGCCGCTCGCCGCGCGTGAGCGGACTGTACGCCTCGAGTGCGATCGCGTGCTGACGGCACAGCTCTACCGTGTCGCGGCGCTGCAGGAACGGCGTCATCTCCAGCTGGTTGACCATCGGCGCGACCTTCGCGTGCGTCAGCAGCTCGCGCAGGTGCGGCACTAAAATATTGCTGACGCCGATCGCGCGTGCCTTGCCGTCTGCGTCGCGTGGCACCTTACTCTCGCGTACGCCGCGGCCCACGTCTTCTTCGTTGCCATAGATACGCGCTGTATCGATGTGTCGGTAGCCGAGCCGCAGCGCGGCCTGCACTGCGTCGCTCGTGACCCCACGCGGTGTCTGCCACACGCCGAGGCCGAGCTGCGGAATCTGCACGCCGCCTGTCAGCGTCAGGGTCGCGGTCTGCACGTTCTGCACACTCATGGATGTCGCCTCCAAGCAGCTCTGTGGTTTCGAGTCTGCATGCCGTTACCACGCTCAGATTTCAGTTTCGACATTCGCGATCGGCGCGGCGAAAACTGCTTGCGAGCAACGGCATATGTTCCACATGTAGGACACAGGCTACGCGCCCAGTCCCCCACTGCGTGCACGTTGGAGTTGTCGTGGAAGTTTCGAGGCTCGAGAGCGCACATCGTTCGCGACGTGCCGTCGTCGATGCGCGTGCGCTCTGGGAAGGCATCAACCCCGAGCGTATTCGCGCGCTACGTGAAGAGACGCGCAGCGCGTCGCTGAGCCCGTACGTGCAGAGCTGGCTGGCTCGCTACGCACGCGTAGGACAGCGCGGCGACTTCCTCTGGCGCTGGTGCTACACGAACGTAAAGCTCGTGACCCTCGCGTGCGTTCCCGCAGAGTGCGTCGAGCATCTGGCGGACACCAAGATGATCCACCTGATCTTCTTGTGCCTGATCGACGACATCGTCGACGAGCGCCACGACCCGCAGATGTTCCAGGCCGCGCTCGCGATCACGCAGGGTCACCAGGATCTCACGCACTTCGATTCCGAGCGCCGCAGCTACCTCGAGCTGCTCGGCGCGACCTGGCGCGAGCTCTGGACGCGCATGGCAGACTACCCGCGCTTCGACGACTTCGAGGATGACCTGCGCTTCGACTACGCGCAGGTCTTGCAGGGGCTGTGGCACTCGCTGCGCATCAACCTCAACCCGTCGCGCATCAACGTGTTCGAGAACGACAGCTACCAGCCGCACAACATGGCGATGGTGTACATGGCGATGCTCGATCTGTGCGCGTCCCCCGCGTTCGACGTGCGCGACCTCGGCGCCGCGCGCGAGGTCTTCCTGCACGCGCAGATGATGGGCCGGATCGGCAACACGCTGGCGACCTGGGAGCGCGAGCTACGTTGCCGCGACTTCGCGAGCGGCATGTTCGCGCACGCGGTCGATCTCGGTGTGGTGCCGGCCGAGCTGCTTCGCGTGAGCGGCGAGGAAGACTTGAAGCGATCGCTGTCGTCGCCCAGGGTCGAGCGCGCCCTGTTTCAGGTCTGGCAGGTTCACCGCGACAAGATGGCAGAGAAGCTCGCGCGCGTTCGCAGCGTGGAGCTCTCCGGCTACCTCTCGGCCTGCGAAGAGCTCGTCGCGACGCACATGTGCGGGCGCGGCTTGATGTGACTCATGCGCGCCAGCGAATGGTCACGGCCAGCGTGTTTGGGCTGGTTAGCTGGTGGCTGGCCGTGACCTGCTGCGCGCCAGTGAGCTGCACGCCGTAGCGAAAGATCTCGGCCAGCGCCGCCCGCGCGACCGCATCCCACACATAGTCATGGTGCGTGAGCACGAGCGTGCCCTGCCCGCGGCTGGTCTCGCTGACGCAGGTCCCATGCGAGTGATCGTGCCGCCACAGGCTGGCCGCCTGATCGATCAGGAAGCCCGGCGTCGCCAGCCGCAACAACGCGCGCCGCACGCGCCCGAAGCCGTGGTCCATCATGCTGTCGAGGAAGGCGTAGAACTCGCGGTCCGACCGGTGCGACATCACGGCGTACGCCGCGTGGAACCAGGCGATCGTGAAGCGCTCCGGATAAAAGCCCACGGAAGCCGCCGCGTTGTCGAGCGTGGCCACGCGGACGTCGTCCGGCAGCGCGCTCGCCAGGGTGCGCAATCCCGACTCGCCCCACAGCTCGAGCGCAGCCTCACGGAACGCGACGAACACCGTGCCGCGCGCCTTGGAATCGTCGCCGGGTAGCTCGCTCGGGCGCGCCGCGGTCTGACCGTAGTCAGCGGTCATGCTCGACCGTTCCTGGTGCGACGCCGAAAGCCATGGCTCTCGAGTATCTCCGATCTTCGTCGGAGGGCAACAGAGCTGATCAGGAGAGGAGCACGGCGAGCGCGTGCGCCGCGAGCGTGTAGTGCGCGTTGACAGAACGTACGCCCGCGGTGTCGAGCGCCACGCGCCAGCGCCCAGGCGGCAGCGCGAAGCGTTGGCGTCGTGCCGCCGCGTTCACCAACAGCAAGCCGTCGCCGCGATGCATGAGAAAGGCCAACGGCAGCGCGCCCTCGACCGGCGCGCCGTCCGCGTCGAGCCAGCGCTCCGACGTCCAGCCGCGCAGCCAGCGGCGGCGGAAGCGCAGCAGCCGGCGCGTGAACTCCAGCAGCTCCAGCCGCGGCTCGTCGAGCTCCCAGTCGAGCCAGGAGAGCGCGCTGTCCTGGCAGTACGCGTTGTTGTTGCCCTGTTGGCTGCGGCCGAGCTCGTCGCCCGCGAGCAACATCGGCGTACCACGCGAGAGCATCAAGGTTGCGAGCAAGCTGCGTTGCAAGCGCGCCGGCTGGGCGCTCGTCCACGACAGCTCGTTTGGGCTGCCGTCGCGGTTGTGTTCGCCGTTGGCGAGGTTCTGCTTCTTCGCGTAGGAGACCACGTCGCGCAGCGTGAAGCCGTCGTGCGCGGTGACCTAGTTCAGGCTCGCATTGCCCTGGCGAAAGAGCTCAGGCGAGCCGGTCAGCCGCGCGGCGAGGTCCACGCTCGGCTCGCCCTTCCAGGTGCGCCGCACGGCGTCGCGATACTTGTCGTTCCACTCGCGCATCGGCGCGGGGAAGTGGCCCAGCTGGTAGCCGTCGGGGGCGAGGTCCCACGGCTCCGCGATCAGCTTGGTGCCGGGCAGCTGCGCCGCGATCTCCCGAAACAGCGCGCCGTCGAACGCGCCCTCTGCGTCGCGCCCGAGCGTGGTGGCGAGGTCGAAGCGAAAGCCGTCCACGTGCAGCTCGTTCACCCAGTAGCGCAGGCTGTCGAGGATCAGCGCGCGCGCACGCGGCGCATGCACGCTGTTGCCGCAGCCAGTCAGGTCTCGATACAGGCTGCGCTGCTCTTGCAGTGTGTAGTAGCGCGCGTTGTCGAGGCCCTTGAACGACAGCGTGGGCCCGAGCTGGTTGCCCTCGCAGGTGTGGTTGTACACCACGTCGAGCAGCACCTCGATGCCGGCGCGATGCAGCGCCTTGACCATCGCCTTGAACTCGCGCACCGGGTCGTCGCTGCTCGCGTAGCGCTGCGCGGGCGCAAAGAACGCGAGCGTGCTGTAGCCCCAGTAGTTGCTGAGCCCACGCTCGACCAGGAACGCGTCGTCCACGAACTCGTGCACCGGCAGCAGCTCCACCGCCGTCACGCCGAGCCGCCGCAGGTGCTCGATCGAGGCCGGCTGCGCGAGCCCCGCGTAGCTGCCGCGCAGCGGCTCGGGCACGCGCGGGTTGAGCTTGCTGAAGCCGCGCACGTGCAGCTCGTAGATCACGCTCTGCTCCCAGCTCGTGCGCGGGTGCTGGTCGCCCTCCCAGTCGAAGCTGGGGTCGATGACGCGCGCACGCGGCACGTACGGGGCGCTGTCGCGGCGGTCGAACACCTCGCCGCCTTCAAGCGCGCCGTTCCAGCTCGGCGCCCCGACCAGCTCGCGCGCGTACGGGTCGAGCAGCAGCTTGTGCGGATTGAAGCGCAAGCCTTGCGCCGGGTCCCACGGCCCGTGCACACGCAGCCCGTATTGCACGCCGGGCTCCAGCCCGCGCACGTACGCGTGCCACACGTCGCCGCTGCGGGTGAGCTTGAGGCGCTGCTCGCGCGCGCCCTCGAACACACACAGCTCCACCCGTGTGGCCGGCGCGCTCTCGACCGCGAAGTTTACGCCCGCTCCATCCCAGTGCGCACCCAACGGCTCGGGACGGCCTGGCTCCAACTCCGGTACCATGCCATGCGTTATAGCTCGCGAGACGCGGGCGCACTGGCGAGGGGCACGATGGCGGAGGCACGCAAGTTCTCGATCGCAGCGCGGCTGCGCAGCTTCTATTTCGCCGCGCGCGGTATCAAGACCATGCTCTTGTCGCAGCACAACGCGTGGGTACACGTGGTGGCGACCGTGCTCGTGATCGCGCTCGGCCTGACCGCAGGCCTCACGCGCCTGGAGTGGTTCGTGCTGACGCTCGCGATCATGGCGGTCTGGATGGCCGAGTCGATCAACACCGCGTTCGAGTTCCTGTGCGACGTCACCTCGCCCGAGTTCCACCCGCTGGTGGAGAAGGCGAAGGACGTCGCCGCCGGCGCGGTGCTGATCGCGGCGATCGGTGCGACCGCGATCGGCGCGCTCGTGTTCGTACCGTACGTGTGCGAGCTGTTCGGCGTGAGCTGGTAGTCAGCTCCCGTACGCGCGCTCCAGCGTGGCGATGTCGAGCTTCTGCATCGGCAACATCGCCTGCATCACCTTGCCGCCGGTTGGCCCCTTCAGGTACGTGCTCAGCTTGCTCGGCACGATCTGCCAGGCCACGCCGAACTTGTCGCGAAGCCAGCCGCACTGCGTCGGCGTCCCGCCATTCGCGAGCAGGGCATCCCACAGGCGATCGATCTCGGCCTGATCTTCACAGCGGACGAACAGCGAGATGGTGTCACTGAACTTGCGATCCGGCCCCGCGCCGTTGAGCGCGAAGTACTGCTGTCCGGCCAGCTCGAAGGACACCGACATCACCTTGCCGCCGATGCCGGGTGTGCCCTCGGGCGCACGCGACACGTCGAGCAGCCTGGAGCTCGGGAAGATCGAGCAGTACAGCTTCGCGGCTTCTTCGGCCTGGTCGTTGAACCAGAGGAACGTGGTGACCTTTTGCATGGGCTCTCCTTGGGGTTCACGCATGGTCGGAGCCAAGTCCCGCGGCTCGACATCACCTACGAAGAAAATCGTCAGCGCGGCGTCGGGTGGCCGTCGACGCGCATCTGCAGGACGAAATAGGGGGGCAAACACGCGCCCTTGCCGGCCGCCGTCCGGGCACACAGGTAGTCGTCTCGACACGGGTTGTCCGGGTCACAGCCGCGCAGCCCGGCCGGCCTCGCGTGCTGGGCGCACTCGGCGAACGGCCGCCCGCGCGCCAGGCAGTCGTTGAACGGCGCCAACAGGGCGATCGCGCCGCAGGTGCTGCCCGGGCTGCCGCAGCTGCTGGCGCACATCCCGGAAGGAAAGCCGACGCGGGTCGCTTCGCA
>DASUME010000955.1:0-14933 GCA_036277895.1 Polyangiales bacterium | reverse complement strand
TGGACCACGAACTTGGCCTCCGTGCGCGCGAGCGAGACGCGATCCTTGATCAGGTCCACACGTGCCGCCGTCACGCGCGTGGTCGACATGCCGAGCGTCGCGTCGCAGCTGGTCGGCAGGCCGGCCGCCCAGACGTCAGCGAGCCTGTCGAGCTTCTGGCGTAGCGGCTCCTGGGTGAACAGCGCGCGTTGGCTGACGTGATCAGGCGAGAACAGCTGGTCCAGGCCAACGGGGATCCAGGTCTGGTAGAACAGGCTCTGGTCCGGGCGCGGGTCGCGCGGCGAGCAGCTCGCGAGGAACGACAGGATGGCGTTGGCGCTGCCGGCCGAAGCGCCGGTGAAGATGCGAGGCTCCACCAGGCCGGGGTTGAGCTTGAGCGTCTCGAACAAGTAATAGAGGTATCCGGCCTCGAATGACCCGAGCGAGACGCCACCGCTCACGGTAAGCCCGAGCACGGGGGGCGCGGTCGGGACGACCTCCTGAGCGCTAGCCGGAACGACCCGCAGGAACAAGACCAGGACCGCCAGGCGCCACATTCGCGGGAGCCTAGCCGATTGAGATGACACAGCGCGAGAAGGTGCTCGCGCGGCGCGCTACGCAAGAGGCGATGGCGTCTCCCGCTTCGCTCCGTGCACTGGTGCCCTTCCTGCGACCATACCGCGCGCGCTTGCTGCTGGCGGCCGTGTTTCTGCTGCTGGCGGCCGCGAGCAGCCTCGCCCTGCCCAGCTTGCTGCGGCTCGCGATCGATCGCGGGCTGGTGGCCGCCGAGCCAGAGGCGCGCTTGATGGCGCTGCGCGGTCACCTGACCGCCTTGTTCGCGGCGGGACTGGCGATGGCGGTGTTCGGAGCCGCGAGGCTGTACATGGTCAGCTGGCTGGCCGAGCGCGTGAGCGCGGACCTGCGCGTGGCAGTCTATGCCCACGTGCTCGCGCAGAGCCCGGAGTTCTTCGAGACCACGCAGACCGGCGAGGTGCTGTCGCGCCTGAGCAGCGACACCACGCTCGTGCAGACCGTGCTCGGAACGTCGCTGAGCATGGGCGTGCGCAACGGCCTGATCGCGCTCGGTGCAACCGTGATGCTGATCGTCAGCAACGCGTCGGTGATGGTGCCGGCACTGGCGATCTTGCTCGCGGTGGTGCTGCCCTCGACCTACATCGGGCGCCGCGTGCGGCGGCTGAGCCGGAGCAGCCAGGACCGGCTCGCCGAGTCGAGCGCGCTCGCCAGTGAAGTTCTGAACGCCGTGCAGGTGGTGCAGAGCCACGTCCAGGAGGCGCGCGAGGTAGAGCGCTTCGAGGCCGCGAACGAGCGTGCCCTGCAGGTGGCGATGCGCCGTGCACGGGTGCGCGCGTTCATGATGACGTTCATCATGGCGGCCACGTTCGCGGGCTTGTTGTGGGCGTTCTACCGCGGTACCGGCGCCGTGCTGCGTGGCGAAGCGACCGCCGGCCAGCTGAGCCAGACGCTGATCTACGCACTGATGTTGCTCAGCAGCATCGGCGTGCTCGGTGAAGTGTGGAGCGACCTGCTGCGCGCCGCGGGCGCGAGCGAGCGCCTGGCGGAGCTGCTCGAAGCGCGCTCGAAGGTGCGCGCGGGCAGCGAGAGCGCCAGCTCCGCGGCGCGCGGCTCACGCGTGGAGCTGCGCGAGGTTGGGTTTCGCTACCCGTCGCGACCGTCGGCTCCCGCGCTCTCGCAGCTCTCCCTGACGGTCGAGCCCGGCGAGACGGTGGCGCTGGTGGGCCCGAGCGGCGCCGGCAAGAGCACGCTGCTGCAGCTGCTGCTGCGCTTCTACGACGTGGCCGAAGGCGCGATCGAGATCGATGGCGTCGATGTGCGTGCGCTGTCGTTCGCGGCGCTGCGCGGGCGGATCGGGGTGGTGCCGCAGGAGAGCGTGATCTTCGCGGGCAGCGTGGCGGACAACATCCGCTACGGAAAGCCGGACGCGAGCGATGACGAGGTGATCGCGGCCGCACGGCTCGCGCACGCGGATGACTTCGTGCGCGCGTTGCCCGAGGGCTACCAGAGCTTCCTCGGCGAGCGCGGCGTTCGCTTGTCGGGCGGACAGCGCCAGCGCCTGAGCATCGCGCGCGCGCTGTTGCGCGACCCGCCGCTGTTGCTGCTGGACGAGGCCACCAGCGCGCTCGACGCGGAGAGCGAGCGCGCGGTGCAGACTGCGCTCGCGCAGGCGATGCAAGGCCGCACCACGCTCGTGATCGCGCACCGCCTGGCCACCGTGCAGCGCGCCGACCGCATCGTGGTCCTGGAGCACGGCCGAATCGCCGAGGTAGGCACGCACGCGCAGCTGATCGCGCGCGACGGCCTGTACGCGCGCCTGGCCGCGCTGCAGTTCTCGGTGGGTTAGGTCAACCCCGCAGCGGCGAGGAGCAGGCGTCCCGGTCACGCCGCCCGAGGGCGGTCCATCACTCAAAGAGACTGCAAGATCTCCTTACGGCGTTGGTCGTACTCGGCCTTCGAGATCAGCCCCTTCTTACGCAGCGACTCCAGCCTGGTCAGCCGTTGCTCCACACTCGCGGTCTCATCATCGCCACCAGAGCTCGCTGCCGGGGCGGCACGTCGTGCTGGCCGAGCTTCGCTCGACGGCTCCGCACACAGCAGCGCGGTCCCGCTGATCGACGTGCTGTTCAGGTCGCTGTTCGCCACGTTCAACGCGACGTAGTTCGCCCCCTTCTCGGCGGCGGCTTCACGCAGACGGTTCTGCGCGCCCTGCAGCTTGCTCTCGCTACCCGTCCACATGCCCCCGCCGCCGGACCCGTAAACGGGGCCCAGATCGCGACAGTTCGCATGGGGCGGCTGGCCACCCATCCGCACGCGCTCTCCCGCTTCGGTCAAGCTACCCGCGCCCGAGCAACCAGCAGCGCTCATGAGCAGCCACGATGCGAGAGTCAAGGCTGCGCGGGCGTGTGACCGTTCAGCGCCATTCTCTTGCACTTGCAGACTAGCGTTCGATCGCATGGTCAAATGTCCTCCGCTCCATCGGACGATGGCGTTACCACAGTCTGTACAATCACGCAGGAGGATCCGCATGGAAGATCGGCTCGTGAAGCACTGCGCCAAGCATGCCGAGCGGATGACGTCCAGCTCCAGCACGAGCGGGTGCGGAGCCTGCTCCACCACGCGCACGTGGGGCAGCGAGAGCGCCGGCGCCGCGTCGGCGAGGATCCAGGCCTTGGCCGCCACGTCGAGGCCGCTCGTGGGCTCGTCGAGGAACAGCACCTCCGGCTCGTGCAGCAGGCTGGCCACGATCTCGCAGCGCATGCGCTCGCCGAGGGAGAGCTGACGCACGGGCTTGTGCAGGTGCGGGCCGATCGCGAACGCCTCGATCAGCGTATCGCGGCGGCGCAAAGCTGCTGCTCCGTGGCCACCCCGCGTGCAACGCGCAGGCGACGCGACCCTTTGCGGTGTTGTTACACACCGCGTCTGCAGACCTGATAACTAGCTGTGCAGGTAGCGATCTCTGGTGACGTCCGCAGCCGGGAGGTCTCATGATCCACCAAGCCGTACGGTTCGTGCTGACCTTCGTGCTGGCCTCGCTGTCTGCGAGCATCACGCCGGCCTGTGCGGACGGCTGGACGGTACGCACCGCGCGGCTGGTGATGCCCTACGGCATGCGGGTGCCCAAGCACTTCGGTTGGTACCGCGATGTCACCCGCGCGCAGCGCGAGGCTCGCAAGGGAACGGTGTTGCCGCACTCGGCCCTGTCCACACGCAGCGATCCGCTGGCGATCCTGAACGAGCACAAGCAGACGTCCGATCGGTATCGCGAGCGCGGCTATGCCGCCTTCGCCGAGTACACGCCGAGACCGGGGCTGGCGGTGGGTCTGAGTGGCCTGATCACGCTCGCCAGCGCCGACCGTCTGACCTTCGCGCAAGAGAAGACGTGGCACCGGGCCGAGAGCACCTTCGTGCGCGCGCGCTTGCTGCGCACGCTCTCCGTGCAGTCCGAGCTGGAGCTGGCGCAGAGGTCCCGGCGAGCGCGGGCCTACGCCGCCGTGCTGCAGCTCGACTACGAGCCGCGGCCGGGGCTGCACCTGATGTGTAGCGGCGAGCTCGCCCACCTGCCCGCCGAGAACGACGTCTTACCGGGCGGGTGGATGACCATCGACTGGCTGGTGTCTCGGCACTTCGAGGTGCGCTTCGACGCGATCGCGCGCCGCGAGACCGGCTCGCAGTTGCTGGCGCGGCTCAACACCTACTTCTGAAGGGGAGAGACATGTGGAAGCTCTCGGAGAGGCTGAGGAACGGTCTGCTGAGCGCGGCCTTCGCGGGGGTCGTGATCAGTCCAGCGGACGAGGCCCTGGCGGTGACGCACGAGCAGCCCGACGAAGTCGGCGCAGTGGCTCAGCTCCAGCCGGTGCACGGTGACGCGCGCTGCGACGACGAGGCAACCGACTGCAACCATTGCGTGGCGAACGTACCGGAGGCCTTCGCGCGCATCGCAAGCGCGCCGGCGGCCAAGCTGCGCTACCGCGCGCACGGCGGCGACGTGTTGCCGCCCTTTCAGGAGCGGCTCGCGGGCTTCGGCTCGCACCGTGCGCACGTGCAGGGCATCGCGCGCAGCGGAGACTGGCTCGCGCTGACGCGTTCGTCGCCGGGCGTCGTGGGAGGCGCGGGGTTGTTCCTGGTAGACCTCGCAGAGCGCGAGACGCGCTTCTACTTTCCGATCGCCGACGTCGATCATCCGGGTGGCCTGTCCGCGCTCGGCCGCTACGCGTTCGTGGCCGCCGACTGCGACGACGAGCGACGCTGCGGACGCGCCACGTTCATCGACATCTTCGACCTCGCCTCGCCCGGATCGCGGCGTGCACGTGTGCAGCGCGTCCGCCTCGGGGCGCAAGGCGAGCCGGGACGCATGCGCACCATCACCTCGGTCGCGGTGACGCGCCTGCAGACAGGACCGGTGCTGATGTTCGTGCAGGGCAAGGACTCGCTGCACGAAGGATGGTTCTACGAGAGCGATGGCGCGCCGCTGCAGGCGGACACCGCGTGGACCTACCGAGGGTACTGGGCGCGCCCGCTCGGCAAGCGCGACGAGTACCAGAACACCAGCCTGGTCACGGAGTGCGGCAGCGGCGAGGTCTACCTGATCGGCACCGGCAACGGTGAGCTGGACGCGATGTCCGTGATCCTCGGCGACGCACTCGGCCGCGCCGCGGGAGTGGACACGATGAGCTTGCTGAAGCTCAGCCAGAGCGCGAACGGTACACTCGGCATGGACCGGCTCGCCTCGCGCAGCTTCGACCCCGGCGGCGACGGGTTCTGTACCTTCCGCGCGGCTGCCAACGTGCACGCGACGCGCACGCGGGACCTGATGCTCTACTGTTCGACGCGCAAGGCGGCCGCCGACCCGCTCGGGTTACGCGAGAGCACGCTCAAGCTGGCGGTGTTCACGCCGTAGCGCCGTCGTCAGTTGGGGCAGTTCATGTGGCACGCCCAGCTGCCGTCCGCGCAGCGCGTTGCGCCGCCGTAGCAGTGGGTGAAGCGGCAGTTCGGTTGGTTCGGCGCGCAGCGCAGGTGGCACTGCGAGAACAAGCTGCAGTAGGCCCCGCAGGTGCCGGCGTTGCGGCAGTCGACCTCGCAGTTCGAGCCGAGGTAGCACGACGTCGAGCAGCTCTGGGCGCCGTTGCAGTCGACTTCGCATGAGCTGTCGGTGTCGCAGGTCGTGTTGCAGTTGCCGCCCGCGCAGCCGCTCACGTTGCAGTGGGCTCCCCCGGCGCAGCTGTTGGCGCAGTCCGTCGAACCATCGCAGGAGGTCTCGCAGACCGAGTAGTAACCGACGCAGCTGTTGCTGCACTTGCCGGTGTCGTCGCAGTCGAGCGTGCAGTCGCCGTCGATGCAGGTGCCGCTGCAGGTCGGCGAGGCGGTGCAGTCGAGCCGGCACTCGGCGTAGTAGCCTTCGCACTTCGTGCTGCAGGCCTTGGTGTTCCTGCAGTCTACGTCGCAGGTCTGCCCGTCTCCGCAGCTGGTGTCGCAGCTCTGGGCGTCGTGGCAAGGTAGTCCGCAGGTGGCCTGTCCCTGGCAGGTCGGAGTGCAGACGCCGGAGCAGTTCCCAGTCGATGCGCACACGCCCGTGCTCGTGCAGACCTTGTCTGTTCCGCAAGTCTGCCCGGTGTATACCGTGTCGACCGTACACATGTCGAGCTGCTCGCTGCACGTCTGCGCCAGGCACACGTCGTCCGTGCACGGACTGCCCGTGCCGGTGCAGACGCCGCCGGAGCAAGCGTCGATCGAGGTGCAGAACAGACCGTCGTCGCAGGCACTGCCGTCCTCTGCGGGCTGCGTCTTGCAGCCGAGTCCGTCCTCACAGATGCCGGCGTTGCAGCCGCTACTCAGATCCCGGCAGTTGGTGGTGCTGGCGATCGCGCCTTGCGCGTTGCAGCTGAGCCA
Source organism: Polyangiales bacterium (assembly GCA_036277895.1). Lineage (GTDB taxonomy): Bacteria > Myxococcota_A > Polyangia > Polyangiales > DASUME01 > DASUME01. The sequence continues at coordinate 8,531 of DASUME010000955.1, read as the reverse complement.
GAGGTCGCCGGCGCAGGCGCTGCCGTTGGGCGGGCAAGCGCAGCCACCGTCGCGGGCACAGGGGAAGCTGGAGTCCTCGAGCTCTTCAGGTGCAGCGTCGGGCTGCGCATCGCCGGCATCGATGCTCGTCGCGTCGCGTGCTGCGTCGAGGTCGACGCGCGCGTCGGGAACGGCTCCATCGATCCCTACCCCGCCATCGACGTCCGCATCGGGCGCCGCGGCCTCGGCCCCTGCATCACGCACGAAGGCGTCAGTATCGGTGGACGGATAGCCCACCAAGACGCAGCCTGTGCTCCACAGGAAGACCTGCGCACCCACAGCCCACGCCAAAAGACGCACCGTGCCCGCCACTCCCCAGAGAGTAAGGGAGTGACCAGGTGGCGCGAAGGACTACCTGGTCGCGGCGGCGCGAATTCGGAACGCCTCTAGAATTCCCGCGCCCCTGCTCGTGAGCGGCGACGCATTCTCAGCCTGCGTTGCGAGTCGAGACCTGCCGCGGGATGTGCGCAGTACAGACTATGCCCAAGTCCTGCATGTAGAGCGCCTCGACGCTCCCTCCGCACCCGCGCAGGAACGAGCGCACGGCGTTCACCGCGAAGCTCTCCGCCGACGGTATGCTGCGCGCAGCTCGATAGAGGCGCGGTCGCGCATCCGCGGAGCCTCCGGAGATCACACTCTCCAGCTCGATCAGCTGCTGCTCCGGCGTGCCGCGCACGCGGACGCGGAGGCACGCGTCGCGCGCGGTGAGACGTACGCCGGCCAGGGTGAGGTTCTTGAACACGCGCATCGCCTGCTCGGGGTCCGCCCAGAGATCGCCTGCATCGTCCTCGACCTCGAGTGCGACCGAGACGCCGCGACTCTCCGCGTCGACCGCGACTGCGGCAACAACCTCGCCCCACAGTGCGCTGGGGCTCAGCGGCACGAGAGCTGGAGTGAGGCGATCTTGTCGATCTACGGTCGGCTCGGACGACCTTTCGAGGCCCAACACACTTCGCACGAGGCGCTTCATTCGTACTTCCCTTCCCGCTAACCAAGCACAGCGTCGTAATGCAAGTCGTGTGCACAGCGCGGTCCGTGACATCCGACAGCGCGGAAACGCAGGCGCGGCGCGTCCCTTGCGAGTGTGGTCGCACCGGAGGCGGCATGAAGGTTCCGACCATCGTCAGTGTGCTCAAGGAGACGGCTACGGACTGGTCCCGAGACAACGCCACGCGTCTGGCGGCCGCGCTCGCGTTCTACACCGTGCTCTCGCTCGCGCCCTTGCTGATGCTGGCGGTATCGATCGCTGGACTGGTGTTCGGCGAGGAAGCCGCACGCGGCCAGATCGCCAGTCAGCTGACCGCCGTCACGGGACCCGAGGCCGGTGAGGGCATTCAGACCGTACTCGCGAATGCCGACGCACCGAAGACGGGAACGCTCAGCTCCATTCTGAGCATCGCCGTGCTGCTGTTCGGCGCGTCGGGTGTGTTCGGCGAGCTGCAGTCGTCCCTGAATGAGGTGTGGCAGGTGCAGCGCAAGCCCGGGAAGCTGCTGAGCGTGCTTCGCCAGCGCTTCTTCTCCTTCTCGATGGTGCTGGGCGTGGCGTTCTTGCTGCTGGTGTCGCTCCTTGTCAGCGCAGTGCTGACTGCCGTCGGCGACAAGCTCACGCATGCGCTGCCCGGAGGCGAGGTGCTGTGGCAGGGCGTGAACCTGGTCGCTTCGCTGGGCATCATCACGGTGATCTTCGCCCTGATCTTCAAGGTCATCCCCGACGTTCAGATCGCATGGAGCGACGTGTGGGTCGGCGCGTTCGCCACCGCCGTGCTGTTCACGGTCGGTAAGTTCGGACTGGACATGTACCTCGGACGCGCCTCCGTTGCGTCGCCCTACGGCGCGGCGGGCTCGCTGATCGTGCTCGTCATCTGGGTCTACTACGCAGCGCAGATCCTGTTCTTCGGCGCCGAGTTCACGCAGGTCCATGCGCGCCGGCGCGGCGCCGAGCTCAAGCCGAAGAAGCACGCCGAGGCGAAGCAGCTGGAGCGCGTGGTGCACGAGCACGGCGAGCGTAAGGTCGTGGACATCAGCCCGCCCCGCACGGCCACCGCACACTGAGCGGCGCGCGGCTTGCACCACCGCCTCGCAACTGGAGGACGGTCATGAACATCTACGAGGCGCTATCCGAGGATCACCGCAAGTTCGAGCAGCTGCTCGATGGCATCGTCAGCTCATCCAAGGCCGACGACGACAAGTGGAAGGCCCTGCTCGACCAGCTTCGGATCGAGCTGATCGCGCACGCCCACGCCGAAGAGTCCGTGCTCTACAACGCGCTGCGTGAGGAAGACACCGCGAAGCATCTCGTCGCGCACGCGTACGGCGAGCACGCCACGGCGGAGGGCGAGATCCGCACGCTTACGCTCGCCAAGATGGTCGACCAGACCTGGACCGGACTGGCCGAGAAGTTGAGCAAGGACCTGCGCCACCACATCGAGGAAGAGGAGAGCGAGGTATTCGCCGCCGCGCGCAAGGTGTTCACCGACGCGGAGGCGAAGCAGCTCGGAGCCGCGTTCGAGCGCCTGAAGACCGAGATGCTGCCGGACGGCGACTCGATCATGGCGAGCACCATCGACCTGGTCGCAAACCTGCTCCCGCCCCGCCTCAGCCAGCGCTTCCGGCAGGCGGAGGCCAAGACGCTGGGCCGCGACAGTCTCGCGCCCTGAGCGGGCACGTGCGTTGCACCGTGCCGAGAGCATGGACTATCAACTGCGCGGCAAGAACGCGCTGATCACGGGCGGCTCGCGTGGACTCGGCCTGGAGCTGGCGCGTGTGCTCGTCGACCGGGGTGCGCGGGTTGCGCTGGTGGCGCGCGACGAGGCCGAGCTCGCGCGTGCAGCTTCCGAGCTGCGCCAGCGCGGTTCGCCCACGCGCGTGGTCACACACGCCTGCGATCTCACGGACGGCAGCTCCATCGACGCGATGCTCGCGCGCGTGCGCGACGCGCTTGGGCCGATCGATGTGCTGATCAACAACGCGGGTCTGATTCAGGTCGGACCGCTCGATGCGATGAAGGTCGACGACTTCGAGGGCGCGATGAAGCTGCACTGCTTCGCGCCGCTGCGCACGATGCTGGGCGTGCGCGCGTCCATGCGCGAGCGCGGTGGCGGACGGATCGCGAACATCGCATCGATCGGCGGCGTGGTCTCCGTGCCGCACCTGCTGCCCTACAGCGCGAGCAAGTTCGCGCTGGTGGGCCTCTCCCAGGGCATGCGCGCGGAGCTCGCGCGGGACCGGATCTACATCACCACCGTCGCCCCCGGCTTGATGCGCACGGGCAGCCCACGCCAGGCGCAGATGAAGGGAGACCACGAGAGGGAGTATGCGTGGTTCGCGGTGTCCGACTCGTTGCCCCTGCTGTCGATGTCGTCCGAGCGCGCAGCGCAGAAGATCGTGCGCGCGCTCGAGCGTGGTCAGCCGAGCTTGATTCTGGGGCTGCCGGCGAAGGTTGCCGCGCTCGCCAACGGGATCGCGCCGAACCTGGTGTCGCGCGCGCTCACGCTCGCCAACAGGCTGCTGCCGCGGGGCGGCGATCCGCGCGTGAAGCTCGGCACCGAGAGCGAGTCGCGCTGGGTGCCTTCGCCGCTCACGCTCCTCACGCAGCGCGCCGAGCTGCGCAACAACGAGCGCTGAGGCTACGCGGCCGTGCGCGCGTAGCCACGCATGCCCTGCCTATTCGGGCCCCGCAACGGAGATTGCTCTGTTCGTAAGTACAGACGAGCGGAGCACTGACACGCGGCCACGTGCGACCAACACACCGCGCAGCGCGCAGCCGTCGCCTTTGCGATCCGCAGCCGCGCCGCAAGCGCGATTGCGTGTCCTGACGACGTCGCAGACTCCCTTGCGTGACGTCGCGGAACAAGCGCTCCGCCGCGTTCGTAAGGTGCCACCCGACGGCGAGTGGACCACCGTGCGCAGACGCGCAGTTTGAGCAGTTCCCGCTTGGGAATGTCTGGTGTCTGCTCAGAACGCATGCGATATGTCCGCACATCTGAGTAAGAGCGTTTGCGAGGGATGCAAACGACTCAGCAGACGGAGTTGCCATGACGACGAGCGTGGATGCGCATTCTTCTGCCCTGAGCTCCGCTCCTACGCGAGCCGAGCGCTACAGGACCAAGCCAGGCCGGCTGCTTCGGTTCTCGACCGTCGAGCCCGAGGGCTTTCTGATCGGGCTCGTGACGCAGATCTCGGCCAGCGGCGCCGTGGTCGCGGTGGAGTCCGCGAGCAGCCCCCTCACGATTGGCGCGCGTCTACGCGCGATGTGCGAAGTCGATGGCATGCTGCTCGACTGCGGCGAGGCGACGGTCGTGCGCGTGCTCGACGCCGCGGCGCCGCAGCCTCAACTGGCGCTGTCGTTCACGGCAGACCAAGCCGCCGTGCTGCGCGATCTGGCCCCTCACCTCGAAGCCGATCAGAGCGCGCGTGAGGTCACGGCTCGCCAGGTCGAGCTCGCGCTCGACAAGTACGTGAACGTGCCGAGCAGCAACCTGTTCGCCAAGTGCGAGAAGTTCCGGGAGTGGACCGGCGAGATGCACAGCCGCGGCATCTATCAGCGCGTCTTCCGCGTCACCGCGGCATCGGCGCTCAGCAACCGTATGGCTGTGTTCGACTCGATTCAGGGCTGTGAACGCTCGGTGATCGCGTTCGACTCCAACAGCTACCTCGGTCTGCACGACCATCCGCGCGTCGTGCAGCGCGTGGAGAAGGTCCTCAAGCAAGTCGGCTACGGCACGCCGAGCGCTCAGCTGCTGGGTGGCACCAACCGCTACCTGCGCGAGCTAGAAGACACGATCAGCGCGTTCCACGGTCGCGAAGACACGATCGTCTTCCCGACCGGCTACGCGGCGAACACCGGCGCGGTGGCGGCTTTGATCCGCAGCAAAGACGCGTTGATGCGCGACCGTCTGGCGCACGCGAGCATTCAGGACGCGTGCCGCTCGTCTGCGGCGGGCTTCAACCGCGTGTTCAAGCACAACGACGTCGCCTCGCTGGAGTCCTTCCTGCAGAAGGCCGAGGACGCCGGCTGTCAGGGCAAGCTCGTGGTGACCGACGGAGTGTTCAGCATGCACGGCCGCATCGCGCCGCTGCCGGAGCTGGTCGCGCTGACGAAGAAGTACGGCGCCAAGCTGATGATCGACGACGCGCACGGAGTCGGTGTGATCGGCGCCACCGGCGGCGGGATCGAGGAACACTTCGGCATGACCGGCAGCGTCGACGTAATGATGGGCACGCTGAGCAAGGCGATCGGCTCGCTGGGCGGGTACATCACGGGCACACGCGACCTGGTCGACTATCTCCGCTTCTACGCGCCGAGTGGCCTGTACACGACCTCGCTGCCCGCGGCCTCGTGCGCAGGTATGGTCGAGGCCCTGCGCCTGATCCGCGAAGAGCCGGAGCACCTCGCTCGTCTGACGCACAACATCCGCCGCTTCGTGCCCGCGTTGCGCGCAGCGGGCTTCATCGTGCCCGACCCGCTGACCCCCATCGTCACCGTGTTCTTGGGCTCCGAGCAGCTGATGTACGAAGTGAACCGCGAGCTGTTCGACCTCGGCATCAAGTGCAGCAGCGTCACCTACCCCGCCGTGCCCAAGAGTGAAGCGATCCTTCGGATGGCACTCACCTCGAAACATACGGACGGCGATCTCGATCTTACGGTCGAGCACCTGGTCCGCATCGTGTCGAAGTACGGCATCCTCCATCGCTCCGAGCAGGAGATCGTGGAGATCGGAAAACGTCGGTTCGAGACGGCTTAGAAAGGCTGGTACGCGACCACGCTCCGGCGCGAACGAGTCAACCTCGTGCAGAATCAGCACGAGGTTCGAACATTCACGCTCGAAACTGCGACCGGTGCCTGGACGTGATCGCTACGACGTTGATAGGCTCTCGTCGGCACTCGCCGACAGGATCAACGATGGCCCTCATGTCGCAGGAGTCGCAGACGAAAGGTTCGAACTTCATCGGCCTGCTCAAAGCGGTGGTGAAGTTGCACGGACCGCCCGCGCGCGACGACGTCATCAAGAACCTGTCCGGCGAGCTGGCCGACGCGATCGAGCACGAGACTCTGCTCGCAATGTCCTGGTACCCCGCGCGCTGGTACGCCGCGCTGCACACCGCGGTGGACGCCGCGCTGGCGGGCGGCCCCGAGTTCGCGCGCACGCTCGGTCGCACCACGACCCAGGACGACTTCACGAAGCTGCACCGGCTCGTGGTCTCCATGCTGAGGCCGGAGACCGTGTTCGGGCAGGCGCCCCGCATCGTCGGTCTGTACTTTCGCGGCGGGAAGATCGAGCTGCTCGAGATCGGGCCAGGGCGGGCGCGCGTGCGCTTCGCAGGTTGGCCTGATTTCAATCGCCTGGTGTGGGAAGACCTGCTCGGCAGCATCGAAGGCATCCTCGACGTGTGCGGCGCCAAGAAGCCGACCTCACGTCCGGTGCAAGCACTCGAGCGCGCCGATACGGTCGACATCATCGCGCGCTGGACGTGAGCGGGAAGCTCTCCAAGGCTCTGCCCCCGCGTACGCAGCGCCACCAAAAGGGCGCTCTGATGTAGCGGAGCCAACGCGTGGCGCGCCGACTTGCGGTCACGGAGTACGGACTTTCTCACGCTGCGGCCCGGCGATCTCGCGCGCTAGGATTCCCGACTCGCGAAGGGAGTACCGCCGATGAGCATTGCAGGTCCGCACGAGGCCACCGAGAGGCTTCACTACTTGGCATCGGAGGCTCCGCGCGTGGGTGCGCGCGCCTGGATCGGAGCGGGCTTGCTGGCAGCGGTCGCAGCGGCCTCCGGATACTACGCATACGCTCTGCACGGCGAGCGCGACGCGGCGCAGAGCGCGCTCGTGACGAGCGAAGAACAGCTGCGTACCAGGACCAAGCGCTTCGAGGAACAGCTCCACGAGCTGGAGCAGACCAGCGCGGCGCAGCGTGCGCAGGTGACGGATCTCAGCAAGAAGCTCGACGACGCCAGCTCCGAGCTCGCCGCGGCCAACACGAGCATGCTGGAGCTCGTCGACGAACGCGGAGAGCTCGGTGCGGAGCTCGCCGAGTTCAAGCAGATGAGCAAGCAGCTGTCGCGCATGATCGACAGCGGTCGGCTGCAAGTCAGCTTCCGCCGCGGCCGCATGGTGGTCGAGCTGAAGGCGCAGGTATTGTTTCCCTCGGGCAGCGCGGATCTGACTGCAGACGGCAAGGACGCCTTGAAGGAGGTCGCCAAGAGCCTGCGCGGGTTCAAGGGTCGCCACTTCATCGTCGCTGGTCACACCGACAACATCCCCGTGAACGGTCCGTTCGAGAACAACTGGGCGCTCTCGTCGGCGCGCGCCCTCAACGTCACCGGTGCGCTGATCCGCGCAGGCCTACGCCCCCAACAACTGGTCGCTGCCGGTTACGGCGAGTACGACCCGATCGCTCGCAACGGCACCGAGACAGGCAGACAGGCAAACCGCCGCATCGAGATCATCCTGGAGCCGCGGCTGCGCGACGTCGGTTCAGCAAACCACTAGATCGTCCCGCAAACGGGGTACAATCGGCGCATGTCGCGAAGACTGCTGAGTGCGCTGGCTCTGACTCTCGGCGTCGGGTGTGCTTCGGTGCCCAAAGGCGCTCCGGGCGGCGACACCGACGCAGACGGGATCTCCGATTCGAAGGACGAGTGCCCCGACACCGCCGAAGAAAGAGGCGGAGACGGCGACGGCTGCCCCGACGCGCCCAGGATCGCGATCGAAGACGGCATGATCGAGATCCACGGCAAGATCGTGTTTGCGCTCGGCTCCGCTCAGCTGGCGCCGCAGAACGGCACGCTGCTCGAGCTACTCGCGTCGCTGATCAACGACAACGACGGCATCAAGCACGTGCTCGTGGAAGGTCACACCGACACCACCGGCGAAGAGTCCTTCAACAAGCAACTCTCGCTGGAGCGCGCGCAGACCGTCGTGGCCGCGCTGACCGAGCGCGGCGTGAAGTCCGAGCGCCTGAGTGCCAAGGGCATGGGCACTTCGCAGCCGCGCGCGAGCAACTCCACGCCGGCCGGTCGCGCGCGCAATCGGCGCGTCGAGTTCCGCGTCCTCGATTGATCAGGCCGCGCTCGTGAGCGGCTTTCGCTCGCTGCCGACGACCTGCTCGATGACATCCGCCGCGCGTTGCACGCCCGCGTAGCCTGCGATCTCGCGCTGCATCTGCTGCGCGCGCTCGCGGAAGCGTGGCTCGTCGAGCACGCGGCGCACGGCCTCGCGGATCTGACGTTCGGCCGGACGTCCGGTGCGCAGGTTGAGGCCCACGCCCGACCTGCCTATCCGCTGCGCGACCTCGGGCTTCTCTTCGGTGTCGCCCGCGACGATCAACGGCACACCGTTGGCGAGCGCCGTCTGCACGCCACCGAAGCCTCCGTTGGTGATCATCACGTCCACGTGGGGCAGCAAACGAGCGTACTCGATGAAGCGCACGACGCGGGCGTTCTCGGGCAGCGCACTGCCCAGGCTCTCCACCGGCTGGCCTCCCGTGGTC
>DASUME010000954.1:0-5573 GCA_036277895.1 Polyangiales bacterium | reverse complement strand
GTCCTTGAGGCAGCAAGCGGCGACATCGCTGGTGTCATCGGCCGCGCACTCGGGCACCGTGCTACCGGCCGAACACGCGCTGGGTGAGCCGCGCACGAGCAGCGGATCGAAGATGATGAAGCTGGTGCTGCCCGCGGGCGCGAACAACACGCGCGACAGCGAGCGCACGTCCGGGCGCAGGGCGAGCGTGTCCGCCTCGCCGAGGAACAGCGTGTCGTCGTCGAGCAGGAACTCGACCAGCTCGCCGAGCGTGTCGACCTCCTTGGGCATGTCCTCGTACAGGTCGCGCGACAGCGCGGCCGAGGCCGGGATGCACGGTGGCGGCACGGTCGGGTCGGTGATCGCGAAGGTCGCGTCGCAAGCCGGCAGATCGGCTGCGCCGTCGCCGTCGTGGTCCCCCGCGCGCGCCACGTCCTCGAGGTAGCGGCGCACCCACGGGTTCGGGATCTGCAGCGTGAACTCGTGCGTGACGGCGGCTCCGAACGTGCGCCCCACATCCGGAAGGTCGAGCATGTGGCAGGCCTGGATGCTCGCCGGTGCGCCCATGCCCACGCCGTCGTTGTCGACGAACGCAGCCGGGTACTTGTCCTGGTACGCCGCGCAGGCGCCGCCGCGGCACGTGTAGTCGTCGAACACGGACTGCTCGGCGGACTTGATGCTGCTGTCGCGCTCGGCACGCGCCTCGCGCCGCGCGGCCTCACACTCGGGCGAGCCGTCCGGGAACTTGCCCGTGCACGGATCTTCGAGCACCGCGTAGTCGAGCAGGTCGCCGATCGTGATCGCCTTGTTGCACTGCGAGCGGCCCGCCATCTCGGCGATCAGCCCCATCGAGCGCTGAAAGATGCTCTGGTTCGCGGGCTGCCCGCAGTCGCGCCCGCTGATGGGCCGCCCGCTGCGCTGGATGATGCAGTTCTGGTTGGGCTTCCTCCAGCGCTCGAACGCCGTGCCCACGATCGGCCCCCCGCAGCCGTCCTTGCCACACGTCACAGGCGAGTCCGGCTGCGTGCGATCGACGATCGAGCGGAACGAGCCGAGCACCAGCGGCTCGTCCGGGCCGCGCTCCGACTGGCCCTTCGGGTTCGAGCGCCAGTCGTCCTTGAAGCGCATCAGCGAGGCCAGCACCACACCCTGGTGGCGCAGCAACGCGGGGTCGTCGATCTGCTCGATCGGCGCGCCGGGCTTGCTCAGGTTGCGGCCGTAGCCGAGCGTCGCGCGCAGCATCGCCTCCAGCAGCGTCTCGCCCTCCGCGGTGTTGCGGCGGCGCGCGATCTTCTCGGCCTCGAACAGCAGCTCGTCCCAGAACGTCGACTTCGCGGGCAGCTTGGCGGCCGGGTACGGATCGACATCCGGGCGCGTGATGCGCTCCAGCGCGAGCAGCGGCGCCATCGCCTCCGCGAGCGCGGGCTCCTGTTGGTTGAACAGGTTCTGGGTCAGCGCCAGCGAGCCCGGCAGCACGTCGCGATCGATCAGCGCGGTCGAGCCGTGCACCAGGTCGAGCAGCGGATTCACGACCGTCGTGGGGGCGAGGTACTGGAACGTGTACTTGTCGTAGACGCGCGCGCTCGGGACGTGCTGGCCTACGATCGACGGCAACACCAGGCTCGCGTCCTCGCTGAGCTCCACGTCCCCCGCGACCTTGCCCAGCTCGCGCAGCAGGCCGCCGAGCAGCGTGATGTCGGCATCGGCGGTCTGGTACAGCGGCCGGTCGTTCACGAGCGCACGGCCGTACTGATCGCGCGCGGTCGCCGGCTCACCGAGCACGGGGAACGGGGCGGGTGTTCCTGGCTGCGCCGCCAGCACGCTGCCGTCCGCATCCGCGACCCCGTCGCCATTCGCATCGACGAACGGCGCGCCCAGGCTCACGGGGATCGGCAGACCGCGGTCGTCGCGCAGGCTGGTGTAGAGCGGCGTGCCGGTGCCGAAGTCCGCGTTCGTGCGGTTGAGCAGGCGCTTGAGCCGCTCGATGTCCGAGTCCGGCTCGTCGTCGGGGTCGATCGTGGCCAGCTCGAGCGCGAGGCCGTCGAGGAAGGTGTTGAAGTACGCGGCCACCTCGGGCACGTCCTGCGTCAGCGGGAGCAGCGACTGGCCCATGTCGCGCAAGCCGCTGACGGCCAGCGGCGCGCGCGTGAGGCCGAGTGCACCCTCGCGCGGCAGGATGCCCTTCTGCGCCATGCGCGCGAGGCCCGAGAGCGCGCGCGGATCGCTCGCGGCCAGCTCCTTCATCACCTCGGCCAGCGCGCGCGTCGCCTGCTGCACGCGCTCCTCGGGTGGATCGTAGAACGGCAGCAGGCCGCGAAACAGCTGCTCCAGCTCGTCGCCCAGCGTCGCGGGCAGCCAGTCGTTCACGGCCTGCACGATCTCCGCGCGGCGCTGGGCGAATACCATCAGTCGCGTGGGCAGCTCCTCGCTGCTCAGCGCCTGCTGCACGATGCCACTGTCCCCGAGACAGATCGCTTCGCTGCGTGTGCCCGCGACGTCTTGCGGCAGCTCGGTCCCGGCCACGCGCCGACAGACCGCCTTGTACACCTCGTCGCCGAGCGAGCCGCGCGCGCTGCGCCGGTCCGGCAAGCGCTCCAGCTCCGGCGCACAGGCGGCGAACGACAGCGCGAACAAGCAAAGGCCGATCAGCAGGGGCCGACCGTGAGCGAACATGCGGGGGACCTCATCCAAGCTAGGAACCGCCGCACTCTATGCGAAGCCTGGTGCAAATACACGAGCTACCAGGCCCCCCAGAATTGTTCACGCCCACCCGACCCGGGCCCGTCCGCGCGACGGTCCCACGTGGCGCGAAACGGGTCGGCTAGAAGCCGAGCCCGACCGACGGGCCGAGGAAGAGGCCGCCGCGCGCGCCGATCAGGACCCAGGTGTTTACGGCGAACCTCACGGACGAGCCCTCGCCCAGGTCCAGCGCGTAGCCCAGCGCACCGCCGGCGAAGCCACCGGCCAGGAAGCCGCCCTTCTCCACCCCCACGTAGCCCCCGCCGCGCGCCACCACGAACAGGCTCGACCCGGCCGGCCAGGGCACGAACGCCAGGGACAACCCGAACGGCGAGATCAAGCGCGAGCTGGCCGAGTCGTGCGAGGACAGCCCGCCCATGCCGAAGCACCCGCCAGGCCGCCACGTGCCGCGCAGCGCCCAGACATCGAGCATCACCGCTCCGCCGGCGCGCCCGTCGAGGCCGATCAGCGCCCGGCCGTCGACCGCGCCGGACAGCTCCGCCCGCGCGGGCGTCGCGAGCAGTCCCAACAGCGCGACGATCAGGACGAGCCTCACAGGCCGCCGTTTGTAAGAGTTGGTCGGTTAGGGGTCAAGCTTCGCGGCGAGGTGGCATCCTTGAACAACCAGCCCCGAGGGGCGTCGGAGACCCCGTGCAATCCAATCGTTCGCTGCTGCCCACGTTTGCGCTCCTGGCCTGTTCGCTGTGGGTGACCTCACCCGTGGCCGCTGCCCCCGACGCCAAGTCGAACGCGAAGGAGCAGCGCCTCGACACCCTCGACGACAAAGAGCGTGCGCTGCTGCAGCCCCTGATGGAGCGCGGCCCGATCTCGTTGGTCGAATTCGCACAAGGCGACGTGCTGCCGGCGATCCTGGTCGCCGGCTACGTGGACGCGCCGGCCGATCAGGTCGCGAGTGTGATCTCGCATCCGGCCGACTACCCCAAGTTCATGCGCACCCTCGACAGCGTGCAGATGCTGTCGGAGAGCCCGACCCAGAATGCCTACAAATGGACCTGGCAGACCGCCGGTGTGCTGTTCCTCGAGGGCGAAAACCGCATGACGATCCTGGCGCCTCCCAGGGGCAAGCCGGATCAGGGCTACCGGATCAGCATCAAGAGCGAGCGCGGCCAGCTCGGCGAGGGCCGGCTGATGTGGCGTGTGTTGCCGGTGGGCAAGACCCGCAGCTTCGTCTCGCTCGGGCTGCGCATCGACATGCGCGACGCGAACTACGTGATGCAGAAGCTCGACGCGGCCGCGCGCAGCATCAATCGCTCGGTGAACATCGCGCTGGCGCACGTGATGCTGCTCGGCACCAAGCGCGAGGCCGAGCGCCGCGCGGGCTCCACCGTGGCGTTGCCGGCGACGGTCCCGTTCGATGCGCCCAAGGTCGACCTCGAGAAGCTGAAGGGCATCCTCGATCGCGCGGACCTGCTGACGATGGAGCTCACCCCGAGCGGCCTCGGCAAGCTGAGCGTGATCGGCCGCGGCGGCGCCACGCCCGAAGAGCTGAACCGCGTGATGACCGATCCCGAGACCTTCGGGAAGAGCCTGGTTCAAGGCAGCTACACGCGCGTCACCAAGACCGAGGGCAAGACCAAGACCTTCGAGTGGGGCGTGAACCTGCCGTTGGTCGGCACCAAGGGCGAGATGACGATGACGAGCGATCCGCAGCTGGTCTCGATCGACGCCACCGACGGCGCGCTCAAGGGTGGACGCTGGCGCTTCATCACGCCGCGGCTCGCGAGCGGCGAAGGCGTGGTGATCGGCTACTCGCAGTTCGACGTCACCAAGAGCAGCTGGCTGGTGGAGAAGATCGCCGGCATCGATCCGGCGATGGGCCACGGCCTTGCCGCGGCCACGCAGGTGATGATGCTGCGCGCGCTGCGCAAGCGCGTGCAGCAGGAGCGCGAGGCCGCCGCGATCGCACCCCAACCCGCGCCCCCCGGCACCGTGCCCGCCGCGCGCTGAATCTCGTGGTAGCGTGCGCGCATGTCGCGAACCGTTTCTCTACGATGCCAGTGCGGCGCCGTGCGCGGCACGGCCGAGGGCATCTCCCCCGCCTCCGACAGCCGCGCGATCTGTTACTGCGACGACTGCCAGATCTACGCGCGGCACCTCGGCACGCCGGGTGTGCTCGACGAGCGCGGCGGCACCGACGGCTGCCTGCTCGCGCCCGCGCAGGTGCGCTTCGAGGCAGGCGCGGACATCCGCTGCATGCAGCTGTCGCCCAAGGGCCTGTTCCGCTGGTACGCGGGTTGCTGCAAGACGCCGCTCGGCAACACCATGGGCCCCGGGCTGCCGGTCGTGATCTTGCTCCACAGCTGCATGGACCACGCTGCCGGCGGTCGCACGCGCGACGAGGATCTCGGTCCGCCGAAGGTGAAGATGCTGGCCCGCTTCGCCGCCGGTGGTGCGCCCCCGGGCGCGCACCCGAAGACGCCGCTCAAGATGTTCCCGTACATCGTCGGCCACTTCGCGCGCACGTTCCTGAAGGGGCGCGGCAAGCCCAACCCGTTCTGGGACGACCACGGCGCGCCGCGCGCCAAGCCGAGCATGATCGACCGCGCCGAGCGCGAGGCGCTGCGCGCGAAGGTCCACGCCGCGGCAGGTCTGCAGGCATGAGCGACCAGGTGGCCTTGGGCTGTAAGTGTGGCGCCGTGCACGGCATCGCGCGCGAGGTCTCGCGCCACAACGGCACGCGCGGTGTTTGCTATTGCGACGACTGCCAGGCGTACGCGCACTTCCTCGGCGGGGCAGACCTGCTCGATCGCTGGGGTGGCTCCGACATCTACCAAATGATGCCCAAGCGCGTGAGTTTCGATGCGGGCAGCAAGCTGCGCTGCGTTCGGCTGCGC
>DASUME010000953.1:0-7433 GCA_036277895.1 Polyangiales bacterium | reverse complement strand
CGAGGCCGAGCAGGTTGCTCAGATCGATCAGCGCGAAGCTGTTGTCGCCCGAGAACAGGCCTGCGCCCGCGACCTGGTCGAGATCCGTATCCTCAATCGTGACCAACGTGTCTTGCATGTGATGTTTCTCCAGCACGGTCGCGTTTGGACCGCAGCTGAATGTGGACGGGATTCGGGCTCGTTATTAGCCCTGTCCGCCGACTGTCACAGCGTACGTCGCTCCTGCTACAGCTCGCGTGCTGCGACGAAAATGTCGCAGTTCTCGCTAGTTGAACTGGGCGCAGCTCACCACTTCGCGACGTACTCGCCACCGATCGCGTGGTTGAGCACGTCTGCGGCGCGGTACTCGAGGATGCGGAACTCGTAGATGAAGTAGAGCTGATCGTAGAGCCGCACGCCGGCCTGGATCTCGCTGACGAGCGGGTTCTTGCGCCGCAGCCCGAGCGCCTTCTGCAGCCCCTCGTTGAACGTGCGGTCGCCGAACGCGGAGATGTAGAGCCGGTTGTCGAGGTACGGGAAGTCCATGCGCCCGAACTGCTCGATCTGCGTCACGTAGCGATCGGTCTGGTGGTCCAGCTGGTAGAAGTGGAAGTTGACGCCGTACGAGACATAGATCTTCTTGAGTAAGTCTCCCAAGTAAGGAACGGCGTCGACGCGCAACCTGACACCCACGCGAAAGCGATCGTTGGCGGGCCCGGTGCGCGGGTTGTACTGGATCAGAGCGTCGATCGGCAGCTTGTCCCAGAACGTATAGTTGAGCGTGTGCTCGCTGTAGAAGCCACCCGAGTCCATAAACGGGTTGCGCTTCGGATCGCCGTTGAAGTTGACGAAGCCGAAGTACGAGAACCCGCGCGGCAAGATCGCGAGCATGTTGATCGAGAAGATCGAGTCGCTCTTGTCGTTCGCGAGGTACGGATAGACGTTGAAATCCAGGAAACCCGCGAAGGTGTTACCACCCGGCGGTGGTTGCGCAGCCGGCGGCGCGGGCTGCGGTGTGTCCTGCTCGTTCGGCGTGGTATCGGCAGACAAGCTTGGCGCCGGCAGCGGCTCCGGGTTCTTGTACGGCACCGCCTCGACCGGCACGGGCTCCGGAGGTGGCGGTGGTGGCGGCGGGGCCGGTATCGGTTCTTGCGCTCGTGCGAGGGTGGCGACCGAGAGCGCCGCAATCAAGGCCAAGAGAGGGATCCGCGGGGCCCGTCTGATCATGCGTTGCGCTCCTGGTAGTTAGAGTCTGCAGACAGTCCAACCTTAGTGGCGCAAGTACGCTGAGCTACGACAAAGCAGGGAAAACTTCTCTGGCAACACGGGGGTGTCGCGCCTCGGAAATGCTTCGCCATGGCAAGGAAACAAGCCCTGCGCTCGCACGCCGGTGAGGCGTTCTTCGACGTGATTGCTAACTCGCCGGACGTCACGCGGTAACGCGCGCGGTGCAGGGATCAGAGAGGAGGTGGCGATGGAGAACACGGTGCACCCCGTGGACGAGCGACTGCCGGCTGGCCAGCTGTTCGTGTACGGCCTTCAGCACGTGATGGCGATGTACGCGGGCGCTGTCGCGGTCCCCCTGATCATCGGCAACGCGCTCGGCTTCACGCCGGAGCAGCTGATCTTCCTGATCAACGCCGACTTGTTCACGTGCGGCGTGGCGACGTTGATCCAGACACTCGGCATCGGCCCGAAGATCGGCAGCCGGCTGCCGATCGTGCAGGGCTGTACGTTCGCTGCGGTGACACCGATGATCCTGATCGGCAAGGCCCAGGGGCCGGGCGCGATCTACGGAGCGGTGATCGTCGCCGGCCTGGTGACCCTGCTGCTCAGCCCGTACTTCGGACGGCTGCTGCGCTTCTTCCCGCCGCTGGTGACCGGCACCATCATCACCATCATCGGCATCTCGCTGTTGCCGGTGGCAGTACGCTGGGCTGGCGGCGGCAACCCGAAGGCGGCCACGTTCGGCTCGCCGATGTTCATCGCGCTGGCGGCCGCGGTGCTCACGATCGTGGTGCTGGTGTACCGCGTGCTGTCGGGCTTCTGGGCGCGGCTGGCGGTCTTGATCGGGCTGATCAGCGGCACGCTGATCGCGATCCCGCTCGGCATGACGGACTTCTCCGAGGTCGGGCGCGCGGGCTGGTTCGGCATCACCACGCCGTTCTACTTCGGCATGCCGGTGTTCGACCTGCCGGCGATCTTGTCGATGACGCTGGTGATGCTGGTGGTGATGACCGAGACCACCGGCGACTTCATCGCGATCAGCGAGATCGTCGGCGTGCCGATCGACAAGGACAAGCTCGCCGCCGGCCTGCGCGCGGACGGCCTGTCGACGATGCTCGGCGGCGTGTTCAACGCCTTCCCGTACACCGCCTACGCCCAGAACGTCGGCCTGGTCGCGATGACGGGCATCCGCAGCCGCTACGTGGTCGCGACCGCAGGCGGCCTGCTGGTGTTGCTCGGCATGTTCCCCAAGCTGGCGGCGCTGGTCTCGTGCATCCCCACGCCCGTGCTCGGCGGCGCGGGCCTGGTCATGTTCGGCACCGTGGCGGCCACCGGAATCAAGACGCTCACCAGCGTGAAGTTCGAAGGCACCTACAACGCGCTGATCATCGCGGTCAGCATCGCCGTAGGCGTGATCCCGATCGCGGTGCCCGGCTTCTACGGCAAGTTTCCCGAGTGGATGCGCGTGATCTGCGAGAGCGGGATCACGATGGGCAGCCTGAGCGCGATCCTGCTGCACGCACTGCTCAACGAGCTGGGCAGCAAGGCGAGTGAGCCGGCCGAGGTGGCGCCGGAGGTGAACCCGCACGCGGCCGAGTGAGCCAGAGTCCCGTAAAAATAGACACCCGTCCCTGACCGTAGAGCGTGTCCAGAGCACGCTTCGCGGCCCATGGCTCTCGGCAAGTGGTATGCGGCCGTGCCGAGCACGGATGCGGCCACCCCGGTCGAGCAGGCCTCGGCATTCGGCCTGGCTGCTGGTGTCGCGCCCGCGCCCGGTGAGGTGGCGCTGTCGCCGGGCGCTTCGATGGCTGCGCCTGTGTGTCTGCGCGCGCGCCGACGCCTCACCGAGGGCGTGATCGAGCGACAGCGCCGACGTCACGAGCTCGGGCCTGCAACATAGCTTGCGTGCAGCCGAGTGACGTCGTTCCGAGCCAGCATGATGCCGGTTCCTCGGTTGTATCAATGACAAGAATCTTGTTTGATGACGCAATGAAGCAGCTGGCATGTGTCGTACTCATCGGTGCTGCAGCGTTGGCATCCTGCGCGGACGACGCGCCTCGCGGCCCGTCGATCGACGGCGGCATCACGTGCCGTGGGTCACCTCCGGGGCTCGCTTGCAGCTCTCCGTCAGCGACTTCGTCTCTTGCATCCAGCGACCCTTCGAGTCGTCGTCCTCGACGTGCCTGGCGATCTGCTCTGCGATGCGCTGCTACGCGTGTGTAGATAACAAATGGCAATCAGCAATCGTCGACTGTGCGCGCCAGATCGGTGATTCGGGGGTGTTCGATGCTGCGCGGTAAGGTCGCCGCAGGTTGGGCGACAGCGAGCTTGCTCGTGGCGACTGTGGGCTGCGCGGACGACGGCTCGTGCGGCGGCATCGCTTCGTGCGCGTACGCGAACACTGAGTGGAGCGTCAAGGCTTGCGACTGCGTTCCGGTGCCCGCGGGCAAGGCGGACTTCTGGCTGTACTTCGCGGGCGACTATGAGTGGGTCGAGCACCATCCGACGTTGAAGGACGCGGTCGCTAGCTCGGACGCGACGCTGCTTGGCAAGATCGCATCAGTGTCGCCGGGCATCGTCGTTCAAGGTGACGCAGTCGAAGACGTGTACACGGAGGTCAACATCACTGTCGAGGTGCTGGATCCCATACGCGGCGACGCTCTCTCCGTACAGTCTTTGCAGCTGACCTTGCCGCCCCATCAACGAGTCAACAAAGAGCTCATCGCGTCGATGAACAGCTCGCTGCCGAAGTCGCCTGCGTTGCTGATCCTCCGCAAGCGCGAGGCGGGCATGTACCGAGTCGTCAACGGCTACGGACTGTGGACCACGACGACACGAGGAGCTGTCGATGCGCCGCTGGTGGCGAAGAGCGACCTCGCCATCGTGGCCGCCGAGACCGAGGGCCACCAAACCGTCGAGCAGCTCGCGCAATCCCTGTAGTGAGGAGTGCCTCCCGCCGACCTCACGCTCAGGTCTCCGGGACGGGCGTGTTGAGCAGCTGTTGCTCCCAGAGGAATGCGATGCCGCTGCCGGCGGCGTGCTGCTTCAGGATCTCCGGCATTGCTGCGGCCGTCTCGAGGCGCGCCCAGTCGCGCTGCCATTCGGCTCCGACTGCCATCCAGGTCATCATGTTCGCGCCGGCACGGAGCATGCGTTGGATCGCGAGCTCGTGCGCCTCGACCGAGACGGCGCCCGACGCATCGGTCACTACCGTCACGTCCCAGCCTTCGCCGAGCGCCTGGATGGCGGGCATCGCGACGCATACTTCGGTCCACAGGCCGGCGATGATTAGCTGCTTGCGACCTGTGGCCTTGACCGCAGCCACGACCTTTCGATCTTCCCAGGTATTGATGAAGGTCCGATCGATCACTTCCTGGCCGGGGAACACGTCTGTGATCTGAGGGAAGATGAGACCGCCTCGGTCGGCGATCACGCTCGTCAGGATGGTAGGCACGCCGAAGGCCTTGGCGAGCTTCGCCAGCCCGGTCGTGTTGTTGACCACCAGCTGCGGGTCGTGGCTGTTGAGGTTCGCGAGCTGGTAGGGCTGGTGGTCGATCAAAACGAGCACCGAGTCCTGCGGACGAAGCAGCGAAGCGATGCCGTTGCGGGCGGTCATGGTCAGGTCCTTTGCGCTCGTCACGAGCGCTCGATTGGAAATGCGCTGGGCACACTGCCCAGGGCCTCTACTTGCCGTTGCCGTGCGAGGTGCGGTAGTACCGTCACGCGGCGAGCTGTGTCGCGAGAAGGGGAACGCTCGCTTCGTCCTCGAAGAGCTACGTTCCCCCTCGCAACAAGCTGAGTCGCGGAACGGGGCACACTGCGGTGGACATCGAGGAGCTACGGACCTTCGTGGAAGTTGCGGACGCTGGCGGCGTCACGCCTGCTGCGCTCCGGCTGGGTCTCGCCAAGTCGATCGTCAGTCGCCGGCTCTTGCGGCTCGAAGCGGAGCTCGGCGTGCAGCTGCTCGCACGAACCACGCGAGGCGCTGCGCTGACGGAAGCCGGAGCCACGTTCCGCGATCATGCAGCCAGGATCTGCGCCGAGCTCGACGTGGCCAGAGAGACGATCTTACCCACAGGGGAGCTTCGCGGGCGTTTGCGCATCACGGCGCCGCTGTCGTTCGGTCCAACTCGCTTCGCTCCCATGCTCGCGGAGATGGCACGTCGACACCGGCACTTGCACATGCACACCTGCTACACCGATCGCTTCGTCGACCTGATCGCAGAGGGCTTCGATTGCGCCATCCGGGTGGGCTACCTTCAGGACTCGAACCTGGTCGCGAGACGCGTTGGCCCGCTCCACGGAAAGCTCGTCGCGAGTCCCGACTACATCGACGCGCACGGATCGCCGCAGACGCCCGAGCAGCTCGCCTCCCATCAGGCTCTGATGCAAGGCACCGAAGCTTGGCAGCTGATGGATGGTGACAAGGTCATCACCGTACGTCCGCAGGGGCGCTTCAAGGCCGACAACGGTACAGCTCTCCTCGCTGCGGCCAGGGCCGGGCTCGGGATCGCGTACCTCCCCGATGGCCTCACCGACGAACACGTAGCCTCCGGCGCACTCGTGCCGGTCATGACGCAGCACCCGCCACCCCCGGCCGGCGTCTTTGTCGTCCGTCCGCCAGGGCAGCACCCATCGCGCAAGGTACGGGTCCTGATCGAAGTGCTGATTGAACACTGCGATCCGACCTGGCACCCCGCGTCACCTGCTGCGACCTGAAGTTGCGCGTCTACTTTGAGCCGGTTGAGACGGCGCCGCCGCCGCCGGGTGTGCGTACGCGGCGGCCCTTGTTGTCGTTCGCGGAGAGCAGCCTCTGCTGCGCCTGCGCTTCGTGCGCGCGCTGCGCGGCAGGTGAGCGTCTTGCCGCTGCCCGACTCGCCGTCGGTGCCCACCACCTGGCCGCGTGCGAGCGAGAAGCTCACGCCCCCCACGACGCGCGCGCAGGTTTGCGCATGGGCGATCTGCAGCTCGTTGGCGAGCTACGTCAAGGGCTACCAGAGCGAGGAGGTCTACCAGGAAGCTCTCAAGCTGTTCAACGTGGCGTCGTGCGCGGTTGGTAGGGAGCTCGCGCCACGGGCGGGCGTACGCTGGCCATGTGGCTCGCGCTTCGATGCCTCGGGCTTGCGCTCTCGCTCGTAGGCTGCGCGTCGGAGTCCGACACGGACTCCGACACGCAGAGCGCCTGTGCGACCGAACGAGTGAGCGGGATCAACAGCTATCCGCTGCTGCAGCACATCGGCGCGGGCCGGCTCGACGCGGTGGACGACATCTTCGCGCAGGCGCTCGCGCTCGGCAGGCCGGTCGTGCGCACACCCGCGTTCCTGGACATCGGCCAGAGCCCTGCGCGCCTGCGCGACGATCACGGAGCGCTGCGCGAAGAAGGCTTGCGCGCACTCGACGAGCTGCTCGCGAACGCAGCGCGCCACGGCGTTCGCCTGATCCTGATGCTCACCAACAACTGGGAAGACTTCGGGGGTGCGCCGGCCGTGGTGCGCATGATCGAGCCCGGGCTGCCCAAGAACGCGTTCTGGAGCGACGAACGCGCGCTACGCTTGCAGCTCGCTTACCAGACCGCGCTGGTGAAGCGCACCAACACGGTCAACCAGCGCGCGTACGCCCGCGACCCCACGATCCTCGCCTGGGAGCTCGCGAACGAGGCGCGCTGCGAGCGCGCGCTGACGCCCGCGCTGTGCGACGAGAACACGCTCGCGCGCTGGGCGCGGCGTATGGGCGACGGCTTGCGCGTGGCCGGCGCGTCGCAGCTGATCGCGTGGGGCGGAGCGGGCTACCTCGGCGAGCACGGCGAAGACCTGCGTCGCGTCGCTGCAGCCGGCGCGGTCGACGTGCTCACGATGCACCTCTATCAGACGCAGAGCACCGACGCGGAAGACGCGATCGCGAAAGGTGAGGCGGCGCTTCGGGAGCGAGCTCGTGCAGCCGCCGAGGTGCGTTTGCCGCTGTGGCTCGAGGAAGTGAACTGGAAGCCCGCCGTGCCGAACGATGCCGAGCGCGCGACGGTGCTCGCGGCGTGGCTCGAGCTCGCGAGCCAGCTCTCGATCGGCACGCTGCCCTGGATGATCGGAGAACGCGGCCGCCCTGACTACGACGGCTACCTGATCCGTCCGGAAGATCAGGCGAGCCTCGACGTCCTGCGCTGCAATTAGCCCACCTTGCGCGCGGCGACCGGGATCGGAGGCGGCATGCTCATGCCCACGGCCGCGCGCTCG
>DASUME010000952.1:0-3465 GCA_036277895.1 Polyangiales bacterium | reverse complement strand
GTTCTACAACCCGTTCGACAAGCTCGGCCCGTTCACCGATCCAGAGGTCGCGCGCCGCTTTCGCAAGGTGTTGGGAGCCGAGCACGACCTCGCGCTCGGCGCCGAGGTCACGGACGTGCGCGCGGAGCTCAACGGCGTGGTGCTGCGCCATCGCGAGAGCACCGGCGGACGCCAGCAGGAGCGCCGGTTCGCGCGCGTGCTGGCCGCGGTCGGTCGCGAGCCGGCGCTGAAAGGTCTGGCACTCGAACAGGCCGGCATCGAGCTCGACGACAAGGGCGTGCCGGTATGCGATCCGGATACGATGCAGTGTGGCGACAGCCCGATCTTCCTGGCCGGCGACTGCGACGGCGCGCGGCCGATCCTGCATGAAGCCGTCGACGACGGCGCGTTCGCCGGCACCAACGCTGCCCGCTACCCGGACGTGCACCACCACCCGCGACGCGTGGCGCTCAACATCGGCTTCACCCACCCGCAGCTGGCGATGATCGGCAAGACCTTCAAGGAGCTGGAGCACCAGCCGGTCGCGATCGGCGAGGTCTCGTACGAAGATCAAGGCAGGGCGCGCGTGATCGGCCAAAACCGCGGGCACCTGCGCGTGTACGCCGAGCATCAGAGCGGCAAGCTCGTGGGCGCGGAGCTGTTCGGGCCCGCGGCCGAGCATACGGCGCACTTGCTGGCCTGGGCGATTCAGCAGGAGTCGACCGTCGCCGACGTACTCAAGCTGCCGTTCTATCACCCCACGATCGAGGAGGGCCTGCGCACCGCGCTGCGCGATGTCGCGCACAAGCTCTCCGAGCGCGCGTCCCGAGACTGCGAGGTCAGCAGCGAGTTCCCGGGCGCCTAGTACCGATTCAGCCGGCCGGCCCATCCGCGCAGTAGCGGCGGCCGCGTAGACCAGTAGAGCCGCTCGCTGCCGAGCCCGACCGGGCGCACCGCACGGCGCGCACGCGCTTCCTGGGCCGTCGAGCGCAGGCGCGGGGCCGACCACGGGCCGGGTGCGCTGGTCCTCCACGCGATCACCTGCGGCCGAAAGGTTCGCTTCTCTGCGCTGTGTAGCTCAAGCATCAGTGCGCGGTCATGCAAGCGCCGTGCAGGGCGGTGTGCGCTCGCTTTTGCAGCGAAAACTCGTTGCACCCCCTGAGGCCATCTGACTCATGGGGCATCCGTGCTCTTGGGCGGCACCCACCACGGATCCAGCACTTCCACCAACTTCCGTTTGCACGGCGAGAGCTCGGCCCACGGATAGCTGAGGTCCGGGTTGCGCGCCTTGCTCGGATCCACGCGCAGGCAGGTCTCTTCGGCTGGCTCCAGCGTCTTCGCTTGCCGGGCCAGCTCGCGCGCGGCGCGCGCCAACAGCCTCACCTGCTCGCCGATCGGCTCGACCTTCGAGACGCGGGTCCAGGTGCGCACGTGCCCGTCGAGCAGCCAGACCACCGTCCACGTGACGTCGCCGGTGATGACCTGCACGGCATCACCCTTGCTCGTCTCGCGTGCGTCGCTGACGAGCACCACGCTGCGCTCGAGCTGACTGGCGAGCGCCTGGCACAAGGCCGCTGGCTTCACGCCGCGGCTCATGCCCTCGACCGCGCACGGAAGGGTGGCGACTCCCGCCTGCGCAGTCGCCGCGAACAGACTCGAGCACAGCAGCCAGCCAAGCTTCATGGCCAGACCTTACTCCCTTCGCCGCACCCAGCGCTCGCGCAACGTGTCGCGCGCGCGCTCGAGTAGCGGTGAACCGGCGCTCTCGTGCTCGTGCAACATACGCGCGCCGTGCTCGCGACCGAGCCGTCCTTGCAGCACCAGCCAGGGCAGAAATGCCCGCAGCGTGTCGTAGTACGCGACCACCAGCCGCGGCTGCGGGAAGAACCGATGCAAGTTGCCGAGCCGCAGCCACAGCTCGCTGACGCGCAGCTGCTGCCAGGCGCCTGCGCGTGCGGCGGGATCCCAGGCGCGATCCGCGCACTCTTCGAGCACCCAGCCGGCGAGGCTCGGATCGGAGAGCGCGTGGCCGTGGCGTGCGACGAAGCCGCGTGCATCGCGCTCGGCGTGCGCGAGCCAGGCTGCCAACGGCTCAGCGGGCGAGGGGTGAACGAGGCGGAGATGAGGATGCTGGATCATGCGGGGCTCCTGCCCGCTGCTATCGACCCAGCCCTTACGAGGTTGCGCTCCAACGCTTGCGTCGCGACACGAGCAGCGCGCACGCGACCCACAGCCCATCGAGCAGCGACGGCCCGCCACCCACACCCGGCAGCGCGGCGCACGAGCCGCTACCGCGCGTCTCGTAGTAAGCGCAGGCGTTGCTGCCGTTGCAGACGCCGCCGACACCTGCGCACTCGTTCTCGGGATCGCTGCCGAGCGAGTACGCGACGCACTGCCCCGGCGTGGCGCCGAGCACGTTGCAGCCCTCGCACGCGCCCTCGCAAGCACTGGCGCAGCACACGCCGTCGCGGCAGAAGCCGAGCCCGCAGGCCTGATCCTGATCACAACGCGCGCCGACCGGCAGCACATCGTTGCCAGGCAGCGACGGCACGCCCGCATCCACGATCGGCGTGACGGGCTCGATCGACTGCACATCCTGCACGCACTGGTTGCCGCTGCGGCAGGAGGTGCCGTCCGGGCACTCGTTCTCGGGATCGCCGAACGTGATGTTGACGCACTTGCCGACGAAGCCCGGTGCGTTGCAGGTCTCGCACTTGGAGCCGCATGCGCTCTCGCAGCACACGCCGTCCGCGCAGGCGAGCCCGCTCGAGCACTGCCCGTTCGCGGTGCAAGCAGCGCCGGCCGGCAGGTTGTCGACGCATTTCTTGGTGTTCTTGTCGCAGTAGCTGCTGGTGCCGCACTCGCGGTCATCGCTGCAGCTGTCCGTGCAGGAGGTGGCCGTGGCGCACACGAAGTTGCCGCAGCTGACCGCGGTCACCGGCGCGCAGGTGCCCGCGCCATCACACAGCGCGGCGGCCGTGAACTGATCGCCGACGCAGCTCGGCGCCGCGCAGCGCACGGTGTTCGCGACCGGCGACCAGGCGCTGGTGGCGCGCGTGGGATCGCATAGCTGGCAGGTGCTGTTCGGGCTGGGTGTGAGCTCGCCGAAGCAGCTGCCACCGATCAGGCAGGAGTGCGCGTCGAGCGTGTGCGTGCAGCCGTCGCCGGTGGCTGCCTCGCTACACGCGTCGCTGGTGCAGGCGACCGCGTCGTCGCAGCTGCGCGCGCTACCGGCGCAGCGACCGCTGGCGTCGCAGACGTCGCCCTGCGTGCACTTGAGCGTGTCGTCGCAGGGGGTACCGACCGGCTGGTTGGTGGTCGGCACGTCGCCGCTGGGCCCGGCGGGCTTGCTCGTGTCGCAGGTCGCACAGCCGCTCGCGGTTCCGGCGGCCACGCAGGTGGTGCCGTTCCAACAGCCGCTCACGCTCGCGGTGCAGGTCGCGGAGCAGCCGTCGCACTGCGCGGTGTTCCCGTCGTCGCAGGCTT
>DASUME010000951.1:0-3577 GCA_036277895.1 Polyangiales bacterium | reverse complement strand
GGTCCCTGCGCGGCGCCGACAGCGGCGAGGTCGTGCTCCAGATCGCCAGCTGCGATTGAGAGCGCGGTTTCACGAAATCCGCTACTGCGGCCGCCGATCCACCGGCTTGTCCGTCGCGTGCTCCTTCCGCGGTACTTCGGTACCGCTCCAGTCCGCGCCACGCCGCCCAAGCCGGCGCCTCGACGCCTTCGCTACGCGGCCTTCGTGAAAACGCGCTCCTTGAATTACCCGGCTAGAGGCCCCAGATCCAGCCGGTGACCGAGCTGCGCGAGAGTCCTGCCGCGTTCGAGCTCGCGGACGAGCCCGACAACTTCTCGCTGGAGCGCGTGGCGTGGCTGATCCGGCTGCGCTGGTTCGCGCTGCTGGGCATCGGCATCGCCGCGCTACTGGCCGCGCTCGGGGCGTTCCCGGGCGTGCGCTGGATCGTGCTGGTGGTCACCGCGGCGCTGGCGGCGGTCTACAACTTCCTGCTCTGGCGCGGCTCCAAGGCCGGCGACACGCCCGCGGGTGGCCTGGCCGGCACGATCCAGGCGCTCGGCGACATGCTGCTGCTCACGATCGTGCTCTGGGCGGCCGGCGGCGCCGAGTGTCCGTTCATCAGCTACTACGTGTTCCACGTCGCGATCGTGGGCATCCTGGCCGGTCCGCGCGCCACCGAGCTGGCCGCGCTGACGGCGATGATCGGCACCGGCTTCCTGGTGGTGTCCACCGAGTTCGAGCCACTGCGCATCGGCCGCTGGGATCCGGTGCCGCCGTGGGGCTTCATCGCGGAGGCGGTCGCGTTCGTGAGCACGGTGGCCACGGTGGCGTACCTGGTCACGAACGCGATGCGCGAGCTGCGCGACCGCGAGAAGGCGCTGATGCGCGCGCGCGACAACGCCGCGCTCGAGTACGAGCTGCTGTCGAACACGCTCGATCAGCTGGAGGCCGGGCTGGAGGTGCTCGCGAGCGATCGCACCGTCGCCTGGCGCAACCGCCGCGCCGACGAGCTCAACCGACTTCCGGCCACCGGCGTACGATGTCCGCACAGCAAGCGCGCCTGCCACCCGGTGGGCAAGAGCGAGTGCCCGATCGAGCAGACGTTCTCCAGCGGCGAGCCGGGTCGCTGCCGCTTCGCGATCCAGGTCGCGGGCCAAGAGCACGTGTACGAGATGCTGACCTTCAAGCTGAGCGCGCCGCGCGCGGGCGTGCAGCTGATGAACCTGTACGTCGATCGCACGCAGGCCACGCTCGCGGATCAGCGCCTGTTGCTGGCGGAGCGGCTGGCCAGCCTGGGCCGCGTGGCGCAGGGCGTGGCGCACGAGCTGAACACGCCGCTGGCCACCATCCGCACGCTCGCCAGCGACATGCGCGCCTCGCTGCGCGGGCTCGCGGATCCCGAGCACGAGAAGCTGCGCGCGGACATCGACGAGTCCGCCGCGCTGGTACACGACGAGACGCTGCGGCTCGGGCGCATCACGCAGAGCCTGCTCGCGGGCGGCGACCTGGTGCGCAGCAAGATCGAGGGCGACGTGCCGGTGACGGCGGTGGTCGAGCGCGCGCGCGCGCTGGTGTTCGCGGGGGTGCGCAGCGGTCCGTGCGTGGTGATCGGCGCGGGCATCGACGGGCTGAGCGTGACCGCGGACTCGGACCGGCTGGTGCAGGTGCTGGTCAACCTGCTGCAAAACGCACACGACGCGGTCGGCGGCCAGAGCCAGGCCACGGTCACCATTCGCGCCGAGATCGCCGGCGAGCACGCGCTCGTCTTGATCGAAGACGACGGGCCGGGTATCGCCGAGGAAGTGCGTCAGCGTCTGTTCGAACCGTTCGCCACCAGCAAGCCCCAGGGCACCGGCCTCGGGCTCTACATCTCCTTCATGCTCGCGCGTGCGATGGGCGGCGACCTGTGGCTCGATCCGCGGCCCACGGGCGGCACGGTGGCCACGCTGCGGCTGCGGCGCGCCACGCCGCTGCTGTCCGAGGGCGTGTCCGCATGAAGGGCTCGGTCTTGATCGTCGATGACGATCGCACCTTCCGCTTCGCGATGAGCAAGGCGCTGCGGCGCTTCGGCTTCGACGTCGAGGAGGCGGAGAGCGCCGAGGCTGCGCTGGCGCCGCTCAGCCGGGCCACGCCGCCAGACGTGGTGCTGCTCGACCTGCGCATGAGCGGCATGGACGGCCTGGAGCTGATGCGCCGCCGGCTCAGCGCGCGCTCGCGCTTCGTGGTGCTCACCGGACACGGCACCGTACAGGCCGCGGTGGAGGCGATGAAGCTCGGGGCGTTCTCGTTCCTGGAGAAGCCGGTCGACGCCGAGGTGCTCGCACCGCTGCTGGAGCAAGCGATCGCCGACAAGCGCGGCGCGCGCGGCGAGGACGGCAAGGACTACGTGCCGCCGCTGGTCGGCCCGAGCCCCGAGATGGAGGCGGTGCGGCGCTTCGTCGAGCGCGCGGGGCCCACCGAGGAGACCGTCGCGATCTACGGCGAGACGGGCTCCGGCAAGGAGGTGGTCGCGCGCCACATCCACATCGCGAGCTCCCGCCAGGGTGGGCCGTTCGTGCCCTTCAACGGGGCGGCGGTCGCGCGCGAGCTGTTCGAGAGCGAGCTGTTCGGGCACCGGCGCGGCGCGTTCACGGGCGCCACCGAGGATCACCCGGGCCTGTTCCGCGAGGCGCACGGCGGCACGCTGTTCATCGACGAGCTGGCGGAGCTGTCGCTCGACAGCCAGGCCAAGCTGCTGCGCGCGCTGGAGACGCGCATGATCCGGCCGGTCGGCGAGAAGCGCGAGTTCGCGGTCGACGTGCGCATCATCGCGGCCACCAACCGCGACCTGTGGAGCGAGGTGCAAGCGGGCCGCTTCCGCGAGGACCTGTTCTTCCGGCTGCAGGTGCTGCCGATCGTGCTCGCGCCGCTGCGCAAGCGCCAGGGCGACATCGTGCCGCTCGCCGAGCACCTGCTGACGCGCCTGAAGTCCACGTACACGATCGGCAGCGACGCGCGCGCGGTGCTGACCTCGTACCGCTGGCCGGGCAACGTGCGCGAGCTGCTGAACGTGCTGCGGCGCGCGATGTTGTTCGCCGAGGGCAGCACGCTCGATGGCGATCTGATCCGGCGCATGATCGCGGCCAGCGTGTTCGCGCACGATAGTGAAGAGCGCACGTCCGTGGTGCCAGCGGCACCCGGCTCGACGAACCTCGCGGAGGTCGAGCGCTCGCACATCGAGCGCGTGCTGTCCGAGATGGGCGGCAACATCACGCGCGCCGCCACCGCGCTCGGCATCGACCGCCGCACGCTGCAGCGCAAGCTCAAGGGCTATGGCATCGACGCGGACTAGCCTGCTTCTGCTGCTGAGCGCGTGCGCTGGCCCGGCGTACCCGCGCTCGGATCACTTCGACGGCTCGCACTTCCACAACCCGGCCGGTGAAGAAGCGAAGGGCCTCGGCGCGGTGATCCGCTGGAAGCTGACGTCGCTGGATCGTCCGGACTGGAAGGAAGTAGACGCGAGCTTCGGCGCGCCTCCGCCCGCGCGCTCTGATGAGCTGCGCGTGACGTTCATCAACCACGCCACGGTGCTGCTGCAGTTCGATGGCATCAACGTGCT
>DASUME010000950.1:0-7997 GCA_036277895.1 Polyangiales bacterium | reverse complement strand
GACCTGCGCGAGCAGACGATGGACGGCTTCGTCGCGCGCATGGACGCTGAGTTCAAGCGCGCTGCCGCCTGATCATTCGCCCACGGCGTACGCGAGGCGAGCGCGCGCGATGCGATCGTCGATCGTCGCTTCCAGCGCGTGGAGGCGCGCTTCGTTCAGTGCGCCTTCGCTCGCCAGGACGTCCGCGAGCGTGACCTCCCCTCCTCGCAGCTGCGCGAGGCGCCTCTGGTAGGCGTCTTCGGCGGCTCGTTGGGAGCTGTGCGTCGCTGCAAGGTTCTGTTCCGTGCGGCCCAGCGTGGCACGTGCGGTACGGACCTCGAGCAGCAGCGAGCGATCGAGCTCTTCGAGGTCGGCCTCGCTGGCGCGGATGTTGGCGTCGTCTTCGCGCGCCTTGCGTACGGACACCAGCGTGTCGTTGGGCGCGTAGGTCAAGCTCGCGCCGAGCTCCCAGCTCGCCTGCCACACCGCGCGCGGCGGGATCTGGTAGCGGTTGGGCTGCGCGTAGTCGCCGCCGGCGTACACGGACAGGTGTGGATAGCCGCTCGCGCGCTGCGCCTTGGCGCCCTTGCGCTGGGCCCTGATCGCGTGTTGCAACGACACCACCTCCGCGCGCTGGGCACGCGCCCGCGCGATCAGACCGTCTGCAGACGGCAGCGGCTGCGGCGCGGAGGCCAGCTCGCCGATGCCGTACGCAGCTCCGTCCGGATGCTGGAGCAGCGTGCGCAGCGACGCATCCGCCACGTCCACGCTCGCTGCGGCGGCGATCACGGCCTGCTCGGCAGATGCCAGGCGCGCCGCGGCGTCGGAGCCGTCGGCCGGCGTGCGCACGCCCGCACGCACGCCGGCATCCACGCTGGCCTGCAGCTCGCGCGCTTGTACGAGCGCACGCTCGGCCACGGCCTGCACGCCACGCGCACGTGCGAGCTGGAAGAACGCCTCGCGCGCGCTCAGCCGCACCCGCGCACGCCTGGCGTCCGACTGTGCGCGGTACGCCTCGACACTCGCCTCGGCGCCGTCGATCTGCGGCAAGGTCGCGAAGATCAGATCGCTAACCGGGTAGCTGAGCCGCCCCGAGAGCGCGTACTGGTTGCGCGGGATCTCGATGCTGATGCCGTTGATGCGCGCGTTGGGGAAGCCATCGATGTGCGTGTAGCGCGCGCTGCCCTCCAGCCGCGGCACGAGCGCCGCACGCACGCGCAACAGCGCCGCCTCGGATGCCTGCGCGAGCGCCTCCGCACGCTCGACTGACGGCGCGACCTCGACGGCGCGCTGCGCCGCCACGTCCGCCGTCATCGGTGCGCCGACCGCGATCGCGCGCAGCAGGTCGAAGTCCTGCGCCTGCGCTGGACCCGCCAGAGCGAGCAGCGCCACTACGAGATAACGTGCCATGTTCATCCTTGCTGTTGGCGAAACTTGAGACCGGCGAAGCCGCAGATGACGACACCGAGCACGGCGAGCGCGCCCAGCTGAAAGGCCAGGTCGCTGGCGTTGGCGCCGCGCAACAGCACCGCGCGCAGGATCTCGGCGTAGTGCCGCAGGGGGTTGACGACGGTGACCGGCGAGAGCCAGCTCGGCATCGAGCGCACCGGCGTCATGATCCCGCTCAGCAGCGCGGCGGGCAGCATGAACAGGAAGCCGCCCATGAACGCCTGCTGCTGGCTCGAGCTCAGGCTCGCGATCAGCAAGCCCGCGCCGAGCGTGTTGGTCAGGTAGAGCGTGGTCGCGAGCAAGAGCAGCGCGAACGAGCCGCGCATTGGCATGTCGAAGCCGTACGCACCGACCACCATCGCCAGCGCAAAGTCGAGCAGGCCGATCGCCGCGAACGGGATGATCTTGCCGAGGATGAGCACGTAGCCAGGCAGCGGCGTGACCTGGATCTGCTCCAGCGTGCCGCGCTCGCGCTCGCGGGCGAGCCCCATCGAGCTGACCACCGTCGTGACGAGCAACAGCAGCATCGCCGACACGCCCGGCACCATGTAGATCGAGGTCGAGAGCGCGGGGTTGAACAACACGCGCGACTCCACGCCGAGCTGGTGGCGCGGGTCATTCTCGTTCTGCAGGTGGGCCGCCACGGCGCTCGCAGCGACGTTGGCGCGATTCGGGTCGCTGCCGTCCAGCACCATCTGCACGCGCGGTTGGTGCCTGCGGGCGTGATCGCGCGCGAAGTCGCGCGGGATGTACAGCGCAGCCGCGGCCTCGCCGGTCTCGAGCATGCGCAGCGGGTCTCCCGAGGGAACGACCGCGCTCAGGGTCCCGTCCGAGTACATGCGCCGCGCGTGCTCGCGGCTATCGTCGCTCTGGTCCTGATCGACCAGCACGGTCGGCACCTTGTCGACGTCGAGCTGCACGGCGTTGCCGAACAACACCAGCTGCACACACGGCGCGGCCACCAGCAGCGCCATCATGCGCTTGTCGCGGATCGTCTGGCGCAGCTCTTTCAGCACCACGGCCCAGAGCATGGAGAGCGTGTTCATGCGATCGTCCTTTGAAAGCGAGCCGTGGAGAGACCGAGCATCAGCACGCCGAAGGCGAGTAGCAGCAGCGCCTCCGGCCACAGCTCGGTGAGACCGTTTCCGCGCAGCAGCACACCGCGCAGGCCGGCCACGTAGTAGCGAGCCGGGATCACACGGCTGATCCACTGCAGCGCCGTGGGCATGTTCTCGATCGGGAAGACGAAGCCGGACAGCAACATCGACGGCAGCATCGAGCTCATGGTCGCCATCTGCGTGGCCACCATCTGGTTGCGCGTGACCACGCTGATCAGCAGGCCTTGCCCGAGCATGCCGATCAGGAACAACAGCGAGAGCAGCGCCAGCGCGAACGGCGAGCCGCGGAACGGCACGTCGAACACCCAGCCTCCCGCTGCGATCACGAGCAGCACCGCGAGCATGCCGAGCACCAGGTACGGCAGCAGCTTGCCGAGCACGATCTCGAAGCGCGCCACCGGCGTGGCGAACAGCTGTGCCATCGAGCCGCGCTCCCACTCGCGCGCCACCGTCAGCGCGGTCAGCAGCACCGCCACCATCGCCAGCACGTAGGCGCTGATGCCGGGCACCAGGAAGATCGCGCTCTTGCCCGACGGGTTGAAGCGGGTGATCGTGCGCACCTCGAGCGACGGCGAGATGCGGGGCGTACGTTTTGCTCCCATTCCAGCGATGATGGCGCGCAGCGCCGCTTCCCCGCGCGAGCGCGCCTGGGTGGCGCTGGAGTTGTCGGAGCCGTCGAGCAGCAGCTGGACCGACACGTGCTCGCCGCGCGCCAGATCGCGGCTGAAGCCCCGGTCGAGCACGACCACCATCGCCGCCTGGCCTGCGGTCAGCGCACGCTCCGCGTCGGCGCCGTTCGCGAGGTAGCCGGCGTCGTCGAACAGATCGTCCGCGAGCAAGCGCCGCTGCACCGTGCGGCTCAGCTCGGTGCGATCGAGATCGACGAACGCCACCGGCAGGTGCTCCAGGTCGAAGCTGACCCCGAAGCCGAACAACAGCAGCATCACCAGCGGCATCGCGAGCGCGAGGTACAGCGTGCGCACGTCGCGCATGACGTGGCGCACTTCCTTGTCCGCCAGCGCGAGGACGCGGCGCAGCGCGGGGCTCATGCGGCCTCCTTGCGACCCACGACCGCCAGGAAGACTTCCTCCAGCGACGGGTCGACGACCGTGCGGTCGGTGACGCCATGCAACGCGGCCTCGATGTCCTCGAAGCGGGTGCCCTTGGCGTCGAAGCGTACCCGCAGCCGCTCGCCGAACAGATCGGCCGCGCGCACGAACGGCAGGTTGCGCGCCTTCGCGAGCAGCTTGTGCAGGTCCGCGCCCTCCAGCTCGACCGTGGTGCCCGGAACGTACTTCGCCTTCAGCGCGTCCGGGGTGTCGAGCGCGACCAGCTCGCCGTCGACCATCAGGCCGATGCGCGCACAGTACTCGGCCTCGTCCATGTAGTGGGTGGTCACGAACACCGTGGTGCCCTCGCTCGCCAGCGCGCGGATCAGGCGCCAGAACTGGCGGCGCGAGAGCGGGTCCACCCCCGCCGTCGGCTCGTCGAGGAACACGATCGACGGGTGGTGCATGATGGCGCAGGCGAGCGCGAGCCGCTGGCGGATGCCGCCCGGCAGGTCGGATGCGGTCTGCGTCATGTGCGCGCGCAGGTCGGTGCGCTCGCTGACCTCGTCGATCGTGCGCCGCAGCTGCGCACCGCGCAGCCCGTAGATGCCGCCGAAGAACTCCAGGTTCGAGCGACCATCGAGATCGAGGTACAGGCTGAACTTCTGGGACATGTAGCCGATCGACGCCTTCACGCGCTGCGGCGCGCGTGCGATGTCGTGGCCCGCCACCGTCGCCGTGCCGCCGCTGGGCGCGACCAGGCCGCACAACATCTTGATGGTGGTCGACTTGCCCGCGCCGTTGGCGCCGAGGTAACCGAAGATCTCGCCGCGCTCGACGTGGAAGCTGACGTCCTTCACGGCCACGAACGCGCCGTACTCGCGGCGCAGCTTCGTCACTTCGATCGCGTGATTCACGCTGCCTCCTGCGACGCGATGCGCGCCAGGAACAGATCCTCGAAGTCCGCCGACACCTTGTGCGCGGAAGCGCCCAGGCTCTGCAGCGCGCTCGAGAGCTCGGCCTTCGCACCCGGTCGAACGACCACACGCAGGCGGGTACCTGCCGGCGACGCCGCGACCACGTACGGCGCACGCTCGAACAGCGCGTGCAGCGCCTTGCGATCACCGCCGGTCACCTCCAGCACGTCGAACTCCAGCTCGCTCGCGAGCCGCGCCGGCGTGCCTTGCGCCACGATCGCGCCGTCGTGCAGCAAGCTCACGCGGTGACAGCGCGACGCCTCGTCCATGTACGGCGTCGACACCAGCACCGCCATGCCCTCCCCCGTGAGCTCGTAGATCAGCTCCCACAGCTCGCGCCGGCTGACCGGATCGACGCCGTTGGTCGGCTCGTCCATCAACAACACGCGCGGCTCGTGCAGCAGCGCGCAGGCGAGCGCGAGCTTCTTGTACATGCCGCCGCTGAGCGCATCGGCGCGTCGATCGTGGAAGCGCGCGAGCCGCGTGATCGCGAGCAGGCGCTCGGCACGCTTCTCGAACACCTGCTTCTTGAGCCCGAACAGCCGGCCGAAGAACCACAGGTTCTCCGCGATCGACAGGTCTCCGTACAGGCTGAACTGCTGGGGCATCAGGCCGAGCTGCTCGCGCGCGTCGCTCGCCATCGGATCCTTGCCGAGCACGCGCACCTCTCCCGCCGTGGGCCGCATCAGACCCGCGAGGCAATTGAGCGTGGTGCTCTTGCCCGCGCCGTCTGGACCCACCAGCCCAACCAGCTCGCCCGGCTCGACGCTGAGGTCGATGCCGCGCACCGCCTTCACGGCTCCGTAGTTGCGGACGAGGCCGCGTGCGGTCACGGCGGCGGTCATGGCTGCACCGTCGCGACCGCCTGCATGCCGGTGCGCAGCGCGTGCTCGGGATCCTCGATGCGCAGCTCGACCGGGTACACCAGGCGGTCGCGATCGCTGCGCGTCTGCACGTTGCGCGGCGTGAACTCCGCCTCGCGCGCCACGCGCTTCACCTGCGCCTGGAACACGCGCTCCGGATAGGCATCGGCGCGTACCTCGGCGTGCGTGCCCACGCGCGCCGCCGCGACGTCGACGTTGGCCAGGTAGAAGGTGAGCTCGACCGCGCTCGGGTCGATCAGCCGCGCCACCGGCATGCCGAGGCCCACCAGCTCGCCCGGGTCGTAGTAGACGCGCTCCAGCACTCCCGCGTGCGGCGCGCGCACCGTGCACTCGTCGACCGCGATGCGCGCCGTGGTGACCGTGGCCTCGAACGCCGCCACGTTGCGCAGCGCAGCTTCCGCCGCGGCCGCCGCGGCATCGGCCTGCGCACCCGCCGCGCCCGCTTGCTGCCGGCTGACCAGCTCGGACGCCCGCGACGCGCGCATCTTGTCGGCGAGCTCCGAGGCCTGCGAGCGCGTCCGGTCGCGCACCGAGAGCGCCGCGTGCTCGCCCATCTGCTCGTAGCGCTCGGCGTCGCGCGACGCGAGCTCCTGCTGCGCCAGCAGCGCGGCCGTACTCGCCCCCTGCACACCGACCGACGCCTGCGCCGCGGCGCGCTGGCCGAGCGCCGCCCGCGCGTTCGCTGCGGCCTGGCCAGCCGTCGCGCGCGCCGCTTCGAGCCGCGCCTGTGCCTCGAGCAGGCGCGCGTTGGGCTCCTCGCAGTCGAGCTCCAGCACGACGTCGCCCGCGTTGACGGCCTGCCCTTCGCCGTGCGCGACGCGCAGTACGCGGCCGGCGATGCGCGGCGCGAGCTCGATACCGTCGGCCTCGATCACGCCGGAGCCACCCGCCGGCCCGCGCGCGGCCTGGCTCTGCGCGCGAATGCGCCAGGCGATCAGCACCACCAGCGCCGCCGCCATCACCACCACGATCGTCATCACTCGCTTCATCGCGTCGCTCCGTTCCGAAGGGCCTGTGCCGGAGCCCTTTGCGACGCGTGTGCCAGCGCGCAGCTCGCGAAGATGACTGCGGTTTTCAGAGCTGCTCCCGGGTTCTGTCCGGAACCCCGGACAGCCGCTTTCCAGATCCCCAGACGCTCTCGATCGCCGCGCGACTGGTAGATTGGCGACGATGACCGCAACCGACCGACCTCTCGCGACCAGCGCGCTCAGCTGGCTGCTCGGCCACGCCGTGCGCTTGCGGCTGTACGTCGCGCCCGTGATCGGCTCGCTGGCCTGCACCTTCGCCTACTTCGAGCCGACGACCTGGCGCCGCGTGGGTTGCGTGTGTGCGGCGACGACGATGCTGACGCTGTCTTACGTGGAGTGGCTGCGCTTGCGCCGCTACGGCCTGCAGGTGGTGCAGCTGCCGCTCAACATCTTGATCACCGTGCTTGCACAACTGATCCTGGGCTCGGTCAGCGGCGGCGTGTTCAGTCCGATGCTGTTGCTCTTGATCCCGATGAGCGTGCTGACTGGCTTGTTCGGCGAGCGACGCACGCTGCTCGCGCTGCTCGGGCTCGCGGTGCCCTGGTTATTCACGATGGCCTGGATCCACTCGCAAGGCTCGTTGATGCCGGTCCTGTTCGGCGGTCCGCAGCCGATCGAGCACAGCATCGCCCCCTGGATTGCGGCCACCATGCTGTCGATGTTGATGAACATGACGGGGCGCGCCGGCCTGGCGCTGCAACGTGTACTCGAAGGCCTGTTTCACGAGGCCACCGCCGAGCGTGACCGCTCGCTCGCGCTGCACGCGGAGCAGGGCCGCACCCTGAGCGTGCTGATGAGCGAGATCGCCCACGAGCTGAAGAACCCGCTCGCGAGCATCAAGGGCCTCGGCGCGCTGGTGGCCAAGGATCTCGAGGGGCGCACGGCCGAGCGCATGACCGTGCTGCGCGGCGAAGTCGATCGCATGCAAACTATCCTGGAGGAGTTCCTGACGCTCTCGCGGCCGCTGGTGCCGCTGGTGATCGCGGAGACGGACCTGCGCGAGCTGTGCCGCGAGGTGCTGCGCCTGCACGAGGGCAGCGCCAACGAGCGCGGGGTCAAGCTGGAGCTGCTCGGCGAGCGCACTCCCCTGCGCTGTGACCCACGCAAGGTGCGGCAGGTGCTGATCAACCTGGTGCAGAACGCGCTGCACGCGAGCCCGCGCGGCGGCAGCGTCACCTTGCGCGTGGAGGCGGGCGCGGAGACGCGCGTGCTGGTGATCGACCAGGGGCCCGGGCTCCCGCCCGAGATGCTCGATCGGGTGTTCGAGGCGGGCGTGACCGACAAAGAGCAAGGCTCCGGCATCGGATTGGTGGTCGCGCGCTCGCTGGCGCGACAGCATGGTGGAGACGTGGACCTGCGCGGCGGCGAGCGCGGCGGCCTGATCGCCCAGCTCGCACTGCCGCGCACGCCGCTCGGAGTGAGCTCATGATCCCGCGAATTTTGGTGGTCGACGACGATGCAGCGCTGCGCTTCACGCTGCGGGGAACGCTCGAGGACGCGGGCTACGCGGTCG
>DASUME010000949.1:0-6546 GCA_036277895.1 Polyangiales bacterium | reverse complement strand
CCGAGCGCACGGCGTGCACGGAGGCGCCGAGCAAGTTCATGCGCAGCACGTTCGGCGCCTGCCGCTTCACGTCCTCTTCGCCCATGAACACTTCGCACTTCAGGCCGAACAGCGCGCATGCGGTCGCGGTGGCGACGCCGTGCTGGCCCGCGCCGGTCTCCGCGATCACGCGCGGCTTGCCCATGCGCTTGGCGAGCAGCACCTGGCCGATCGTGTTGTTGATCTTGTGCGCGCCCGTGTGGCACAGGTCCTCGCGCTTGAGCCACACGCGGGTGCCCACCTCGTCGGACAGGCGGTGGGCCAGGTAGAGCGGCGTCTCGCGGCCCACGTAGTCGCGCAACAGCCGGAGCCGCTCCTGCTCGAAGCCCGGGTCGGCGCGCGCCTCCTTGTAGGCGGCGTCGAGCTCGTCGAGCGCGGGCATCAGGGTCTCGGCGACGAAGCGCCCTCCGTAGGGGCCGAAGCGCCCGGGCAGCGTGGATTCCATGGGCGCATGGGTAGCGCACGGTCTGGACTGCGAAAAGCGCTCTTTGTGAGGGTCGATCATGGGGCTTCCTCTCTCGAAAACGGAGGGCCACCCTGGGATCGAGACCCCGCCAGTGGCCCTGTGTTGCAGGGTCCAAAGGAACGGCGGGGTCGATGGATGAGCGCTCTAGCTCAGACGGCCCCGCACACGCGGCACCAAAGCCAACGTGAGCGAGGTGACATGTCTGAAGGCCGGAGCATCGGGGCGAGAGAATGGCGCCTCGCGGCGGCGCCGTCAACCGCGCGCGTTCGCGACGAAGGCGCGCACCAGCGCAAGATCCTTCACGCCGGGCGCCGACTCCACGCCGCTGGCGACGTCGACGCAGTAGGGGTGCACCACCTCCACCGCCTCGCGCACATTGGCCGGCGTGAGGCCGCCCGCGAGCGTCAGCTTGCGCTCGGCCGCGACCGCACGCGCCAGCTTCCAGTCGAAGGTCGCACCCGTGCCGCCGGGCAGCCCCGGCACGTACGCGTCCAGCAGCACGTGCTCCCCCGGATACGCGCGCACCGCGGCGAGCACGTCGCCCCGCACGCGCACGGCCTTGTACGCATGCGGCAAGAACTTCGCGAGCATCTCGGGGGGCTCATCGCCGTGCAGCTGCACGCAGTCGAGGCCGATCGCCGCGCGAATGCGCTCCACCTCGGCCGCGCTCGAGTCGACGAACACACCCACGAACAACGCCTGCCCCTTCATCGCGGCGACGATCTCGCGGGCCACGGCCTCGTCGCAGCGGCGCGCCGAGCGCGACCAGAAGTTGAGCCCGATCGCATCCGCGCCCGCGTCGAGACACATCCGTGCGTCCTCGAGCGAGGTGACGCCGCATATCTTCACGCGCACCATGGGCGGCACCATAGCTCACGAAGCGCGTGGGTCCCGTCCTCCGCCGACCACGATCGCGGGCACGGTGCCGGTGCCGGTGCCTTGCGACTTCGCGGGCAGGTAGCTCAGGATGCGCGGCGCGTCGGCCGCGGGCTCGTCGAGGCCGACCCGGTTCCGACCCGCGTACTTCGCGGCGTACATCGCGTGGTCGGCGCGGTCCATCAGCTGCTCCACGCTCTCGTCGGGCAGCAGCGAAGCGAGCCCCACCGAGGCGGTGACCGCGATGCGCTGGCCCTTGCCGTCGTCGATCGCGAGGTTCTCGACCGCCACCCGCGCGCGCTCGGCGGCGATGCGTCCGCCCTCGACCTCGGTGTTGGTGAGTGCGATCACGAACTCCTCGCCGCCCCAGCGCGCCGCGAAGTCGCTGCCGCGCAGCGTCGCCGACAACATCTTGCCCACCGCACCCAAGACCAGGTCGCCCGCGGCGTGCCCGAAGTGGTCGTTGATCTGCTTGAAGTGATCGATGTCGAGCAACAGCACGCACAGGTGATGGCCGTAGCGCTTGCCGCGCGAGACCTCGTTGCGGATCGCGGGCATGAACGCGCGTCGGTTCATCAGTCCGGTCAGCACGTCGATCGACGCCTGCCGCTGCGACTCCTCGACCAGTGCCGCCATGCGCAGCGGTCCACCCAGCTCGCGCGCCACCAGCGGCATCAGCTCCGCCGAGCCGGGATGATCGTCGCGCGTGGGCGCGAGCGCGATCGTGCCCACCACGTTGTTCGCGAAGCGCACCGGGAACACCAGCGGCTCGCACGCGTCCGTGCTGCTGGAGGCGTCTTCGTCTTGCACCGTCAGCATCGCGACGTTGCCGAGGCCGAGCGCCGCGCGCGCCTCTGCCTCGGCCTGCACGGTCAGCCGCGGGTGGCAGTGCAGCCCGAAGTGCTCCGGGTGCGACGAGCACAGCGCCAGCCAGCGGTACGCACTGAGCTGCGACATCAGCTGCGACAGCTGATCGAACAGCCGCGGGAACTCGCCCGCGTTCGACAGCGCGCGCACCTCGGACGCGATCACGCTGTCGAACAGCGCCGCATCGAGGTGCTGCGCGATCCGATCGCGGATGTCCATCGTGCCGCCCGACAGCTGCATGAAGAACTGATCTTCGGAGCGCACCTCCGCGCACGCCTTGCCGAGCGCGCGCACGAGATCACCCATGCGCCCCTTGGCCACGTACGCCACCGCGCCCGCGCGCTCGGCCCAGAAGCGGCTGCGCGGATCATCGCGCTCGCCGCGAAGGATCACGGGCACCTCCGCGGTCGCGGCCTCGGAGCGCAGCAAGCGACAGATCTGCACGCCGGAGATGCTGGGTAACCACAGATCCGAGATCACGGCCGCAGGCGGAGCCGACAGCGCGAGGTCGGCCCCGGTGGCCCCGTCGGGCACCGGCTCTACGTCGTAGCCCTGCGAGCGCAAGCGTGCCGCGAGCACCTCACGGGTCACATCGTTCGCGTCGATCAGGATCACGCGGCGACTGGCTTCGCGCTCCATGGCCCGATGATATCGAGCCTGACGAAGGCGCGCGCCGCTGCTGGACTTGCGTCCTAGGAGTCGAGCAGCGCGCGGGAGAGCACGCGCGAGGCCGCGTCGCGTAGGCGGGGGCCGGGGCTGGCGCCCACGGTGCACAGCCAGAACACGTCGTGGGCGCGGCCCTCGCTGGTCTCGATGTGCATCTCGACCGGGAACAGGAACAGCATCGCCAGCTGGCTCAGCAGCGAGCCGAGCAAGCCGAGGCTGTCCTCCGCCTCGACCGTGAGCTGCAGCGAGCCGCCGTGCGCGGACGTCTCCTCGATCTCGAACTTCAGCAGCTTGAGCGGGTCGCTCGCATCCGGGGCACCGGCCTCGGCCAGCTCCACGTACGCGATCGCGAGTGGGTCCGCGGCCCCGGGCAGCGCCTCCACGTTCAGCTCCGCGACCCAGGTCTGGTTGCTGGTCCGCATCGCATGCGCCCGATCGATCGAGATCTGACGGTCCGCGAGCTCCGCGCACAGGCTGGCGATCCAGGCCGGGCCGAACGGCCCCTCCAGCCGGATGCGGTAGCTGGTGTCGCCCGTCTGCGAGACCTCGGACCAGGCCTTGCTCTGGCTTGCAGGCGCGAGGGTGACGCGAGCGTGGGGCGAGTCGGACATGGTGAAGTTTGAACGGGACATGGGCGCCACCGCAATGATGTCTGCGTGTCCCTGTACTCTTACCTGCAGCGGATTTCTGCCCGATATCGGGCACACGGCAAGCTCCATCCAAGTCGTCGTTCGGCGTGCGAGCGCTGCAGGTTCGGCCTCACGACGGTGTGGCGCAGGTCACCAGTAGCGGCCGAGGTGTCGCTTCTGCTGGGTCAGAGTTGCAGGAGCTCGCGAACCTTGGCGACCACCTGCGGGCCCTGGATCGGCTTGGTGATGTACGCGTTGGCTCCCAGCGCCAGGGCACGCTGACGGTCTTCCTGCGAGCCCTCGGTCGTGACCACGATGATCGGCACGTCCTTGTAGGTCTCGTCGGAGCGGATCCGCTTCACCAGCTTCAGGCCGTCCATGATCGGCATGTTGATGTCGGTGATGATGATATCGAAGCGGTTGCCGTTGAGCTTGCGCAGCGCATCGACGCCGTCGTCCGCCTCGGTGACCTCGATCTCGCGCACGCGCTGCAGCGCGAACACCAGGAGCTGGCGCATCACCTGCGAGTCTTCGACCACCAAGCAGCGAAAGCGGGCCATGTTCACTCGAGTCCTTCGCCGAGGGTGGCGAGCGTGCCGAGCAGGTCGCTCTGTTGGGCTTGCCGTACCAGGTGGGCCGCGAGCAAGGCCGAGGCCGCATGCGTGGCCAGCAGGTTGAGCAGCTGCACGTCCACCGACGCCCAGGCCTGCTTGTGCGGGAACAACTTCACGATCGAGATCGCACCGACCACACGCTCGGCGAGCAGCAGCGGCACCACGGCCAACGGCGTGGACAGGGTGCCGGTCGGCAGCGGCTCGCCCTCGACCAGGATCGGCGCCTTCTTGACGTACGCCGGCGCGAGCGGCCCCTGATCGGTGCGCTGCGGAGCGAGCTGCGCCGCGAGCAGGCCGCGCGACGCGATCACCTTGGCCTCGGGACCGCCGAGGTAGAGCGCGAAGGACTCCACGCCGATCAGCTGCTCGAGCAGCTCGCGCAGGTGGCGCAGCACCTCACGCGGCTCGTCGCGCGCCTGCAGCTGGTAGCTCGCGACGTACAGCAACGCCGTGTCGTTGAGCTCTTGCTCCAGCTCGGCGAAGCGCGCGTCCTGGGTGCGCACGAAGTCCTCGAGGCTGGCCGCAACCTTCACCAGCCCCTGGCGCTCGCGATCCACGCGCTCCAGCGACTGGCGCATGCGCTGCACGGCCTCGCCACCGCGCAGAGCAGGGCGAGCCTCTTCCCTGTCGGTCATGCCCCTCGATCCCCCAGCCCAGGATGGTCCCACGAGCGTGGGGGGTCAGACAATCAGTTCTGCCAAGTAGGCGGCCAGCGCACCGAGCGGCAAGGTGCGGTCCACCTCGCCCGTGCGCACGGCGGCCCCGGGCATGCCGTAGATCACGGCCGTCTCCGCCGACTCTGCCACCACCATCCCACCTCGGGCCTTGATCGCCACCACACCACGCGCGCCGTCGTCGCCCATGCCCGTGAGCACCACGCCGATCACCTTGTCGCGCGCGAGCTCGGCAGCGCTCTTGAACAGCCTGTCCGCAGACGGGATGAAGCGATCGGACGGCGCGGGGTCGACGACCAGCGCCGCGTAGCCGTGGCCGAAGCCGGTGATCTCCAGGCACTTGCCGCCGGGACACAGGATCGCGCGGCCCGGGTGCAGCGGCTCGAACTCGCGCGCCTCGCTCACGCGCAGCACGCTCATGCGGTTGAGGCGCTCGGCGAAGGTGCGCGTGAAGCGCTCGGGCATGTGCTGCGCCACCACCACGGCGGCCGTGGCGCCAGCGCGGAACTGCGAGAACACCTCGACCAGCGCGCTCGGCCCGCCCGTGGAGGCGCCGATCACCACCAGCCGCGTCAGGCCGCTGTCCTTCTCTCGCGCGCTCTCGCTGCGCTCGAGCGGCTTCTCGACGGCCGGCGTGCGCTCCGCCACGCCGCGCGTCACGAAGCGACTGGACTGCGCTCGCTTGAGCGGGCCGCGACCCTGCAGGGTGGCGAGGCGCAGGGCCGCCACCTTCTCGGCCAGCTCCAGCTCGATGCCGGAGCCTTCGTTGCCGGCGCCGCGACTGTTCTTGGCGACGTAGTCGATCGCGCCGAGGTCCAGCGCGCGGCCCACGCTCTCGCGCCCGGAGCCGCTGATCACGATCACCGCCGTCGGCTGGCGCGCCATCAGCAAGCGCAGGAACGTGTAGCCGTCCATGCGCGGCATCTCGAGGTCGAGCGTGATCAGATCCGGGGCGAGCGACGCAGCCAGGCGCAGTGCCTCGTCGCCGTCGGCCGCCTTGCCCACCACCTCGACACCATCGAGCGCGCCGAGCACGTCGCCGATCGTGCGCCGGTTGAGCGCCGAGTCGTCGACCACCATCACGCGCAGCTTGCCGTTCATCTCGGCTCTCCGAGGGCCGGAGCTTTGCCACCGAGCAGCGGCTTCTGGTAGACGAGGTCGGACGAGAGATGAACCAGCTCGAAGGCCGTCGACACGTTCAGCAGGGACTCGCTGTGACCCAGGAACAGGAAACCTCCCGGAGAGAGACGCTCGTAGAAGCCCTCGATCACCTTACGCCGCGAGGCGGTGTCGAAGTAGATCAGCACGTTGCGGCAGAAGATCGCGTCGACCGTGCCGATCACGCTGTAGCGCGCCTGGTCGAGCAGGTTGAGGTGCGCGAAGTTGCACATGGCGCGGATGTCCGGGCGCACGGTGCGGCCCTCGGCGGTCTCCGCGAAGTAGCTCCTGTAGCTCTCCGGCATGCTGCGAAAGCTCGACGGACCGTAGCTGCCGCGACGCGCGACCGTCAGCACGCGACGCGAGATGTCGTTGCCGATCACGCGCACGTCCCAGCCCTCGAAGAGCCGTGACTCGCGCACCAGGATGGCGACCGTGTAGACCTCTTCACCGGTGGAGCAGCCCGCGCTCCAGATCGAGAGGCGCTGCTGCTTCTCGCCACGGCGGTGCAGCAGCGGCAGCACCTCGCGCTGGAACGCGCGCAGCTGGTACTCCTC
>DASUME010000948.1:0-9144 GCA_036277895.1 Polyangiales bacterium | reverse complement strand
GCTCACCGTGTCCGGTCCACCCTTGCCGGCAGGGTTCGCCACGCCGATCACGTACGTGGGCAGGTTCTTGGCGAGCTGCGCCTTCGCCTCGGCGACCACCGAGTCGATCTTGTTGGCGCTGGTGCTGCAACTCTGCGGGGTGCCGTCGGTGACGAGTACCAGCGCGTAGCGACCCGCGTGTTGTTCACGCTCGTCCGCGACGAACTGGGCGGTGCCCTGCACCACGGCCAGCGTGGGTGTTCCCGAGCGCCAGTCGTCGTTCGTCTTCGGAGAGATCGCGTCGATCGCGCTGGCGAACGCCGCCGAGGGCAGCGCGGTGAACGGAACGTCCGGCCGCGCATACTCGCTGCTGGAGCAGATCTGCGGCTTGTTCGAGCCCGGGAAGAACGTCAGCGACGCACTCAGGCCCTTCGACGCTTCGTTGGCGAAGAACGACTTGGTCGCGCTGACGACCGGATCCCACTTGAGCGTGCGGTCGTAGTAGGGCTTGTCGCCGTTGCCCATGCTGCCGGAGACGTCGAACGCGAACGCCAGGTGCACGGGCTCCAGGTCGACGCCGGTGGTCGCGGTCGCGCAGGTGTTGCTGATCGGCTTGCGGCTCGCATCGCCCTGCGCGCCTGCATCGCCTGACGCGCTGGCGGAGCCATCTTCGAGCCCGCGGCTCGGATCGTTGTGCTCTTCCGCTTGCGCCCCGCCTTCGTCGCCTGCGCAAGCCATCACGCCCACCGAGACCAACGCCAACCACTTCGTCTTGCTCAAACGTCTACTCCTTCGCTGCGCCCCCCGGCTGCAACGTCCCTCGATGATGAGTCGTCGCGGTGCGCTGCCAAGCGCGATTCGAACGCGCACATCCACGTCACGCGGGAAATGGCGCCACGATCTGCACGTCCGGTAGTGCGCGCCACAAGCACATGCACCCCACGAATCGTAGGGTTTTCGAGCGCACCGCCGGCGTGCGTGGAAGCTCGCGCTCCGCTTGCGTCCCGCGTTGGCGACGCGCGCTCTCGACTCAGACCTTGGTGCGGCTGGCGCGGAACGTCAGCGCCAGGGCGACTGCGAGCGCGCTGATCGCGCGGGCGCAGGCGTAGAGCGGATCGACGCCGGCGGGGCGGTGCTCGCGGAGCGTGGTCCACACGATCGCGCCCAGCTCCAGCGCGCCGAGCGTGCCGGCGAAGCCGAGCATCGTCACGCCGAGCACGCGGCTCAGCTCCGCCACCGCGGCGGCGTTGCGCCAGGCGCGCTGCAGCGCACGGGTGGCCGCGAAGCCGGCGCCGAGCAGCGAGGCCGCGCCACCCACGTAGACCAGTATCAACTCCGTGGTGCCGAGCGCGTGCGCCTTGCTGAAGCCCGCCACCAACAGCGCCAGGATCGCGACCGTGCCAGCGCTCGCCGCGAGCGCGCTCAGCCCCGCCAACGACACCGCCAGCGGGCGCACCAGCTGGGCCTTGCGGGTGAGCGTGGCGGCGGC
This sequence comes from Polyangiales bacterium, assembly GCA_036277895.1. GTDB lineage: Bacteria > Myxococcota_A > Polyangia > Polyangiales > DASUME01 > DASUME01. The sequence continues at coordinate 7,676 of DASUME010000948.1, read as the reverse complement.
CTTGTTCGCGCTCGCGCCGGTCGCGCTCACGTGCGCGCTCTCGCCGCTATCGAACGGCGCCAGTGCCAGCGAGAGCTCCTCGGCGTCCTGGAAGCGGGCCGAGGGATCGCGCGCCATCGCCTTCTCGATCATCGCCTCCAGGCCCGCCGGGATGCTGCGGTCGAGCGCGGTCGGGCGCCGGGGCGCCTCGCTCAACAGCCGAATCAGCGTGCCGTTCACGTCTGCTTCTTCGTACGGCGGGTGCCCCGTCAGCAGGCGGTACAGCACCGCCCCCATCGCGTAGAGATCGCTGCGCACGTCCGCGAAGCGCGCCCCGCGCGCCTGCTCTGGCGCCATGTACGCCGGCGTGCCCATGATCGTGCCGGCCGCAGTCAGCTCGGCGTCGCCGCCGTTCTTGGCCACGCCGAAGTCGAGCACCTTGAGCGTCACCCGCCCGCTCGCGTCGCGCGCCAAGAACAGGTTCGACGGCTTCAGGTCGCGGTGCACCACGCCCAGCGCGTGCGCCGACGCCAGCCCACGCAGGCCCTCGCGGATCAGGTGCACCGCCTCGCCCACCGGCAGCTTGCCGCCCATCACCTCGAGGTGGCGCTCCAGATCGCAGCCCTCCAGCAGCTCGGTGACGATGCAGGCGCGCCCGTCCGGCAGCGCGGCCACGTCCACCACGTCCACCACGTGGTCGCTGCGCACGCGGCTCATGACGCGCGCCTCGCGGTCGAAGCGCGCGCGCATGTCGTCGCGCAGGGCGAGCGGCTGATGCAGGATCTTGATCGCGAACCGGCGGTCCAGGCGCAGGTGGCTGGCTTCGTACAGCCGCCCCATCGCACCTTCCCCGATCACACGCTCGATCCGGTAGGCCGCCCCGAGCTCCACGCCCAGCAGCGGGTCCGCGACCGGCCCGCCGGCGTCGTTCGCGGCCCCGGCCGCGCTCAGCAGCACGGTCCCCGAGAACGCCGCGGCGTTCGAAACAGCCTCTTGCCCCATTCTCTTTCAGGGTACCAACGGCCGGCAGCCACCGCGAAGACTCACGCGCGGCGCATGCGGTGAAACGTGGCGTTTCGTGAGCTGGTGGGCACGCGCACCTGCGCACTCGCAGGGCCCCTGCCACATCGTGCACAGCGTGCGCAAGTGCTGTGCAGAGCTGCTTCCTTCCGGGAAGAACGCGCGTACCTACGCTACGATAACGCGCGTTAGGGAGGCCAGCCTTGTTCCGGATCCGCCGTATCCACGATGACGTGCTGTCCGCCAACCGCGCCGCCCTGGAGAAGGTCCAGGAGCTGTTGCGCGAACAATTCCCAGACTTGCCCGAGGAGCGAGTGGTGGAGCTGCCCGCGCAGATGCGCGATCCGCTCGCCAGCGGTTTTCGCACCGTGGTCTTCGTCGCCGAGACGCGTGAAGGTCTGCGCGGCGCGGCGGTGCTGCTGCACGCGCCCGACCTCGAGTTTTGTTTCCTCGACTTCATCGCCGCGATGCGCGGTGAGACGGGCGCTGGCATCGGCAGCGCGCTCTACGAGCGCGTGCGCGAGGAGTGCCGGCTGCTGGAGGTGAAGGCGCTGTTCCTGGAGTGCCTGCCGGACGGTGACCAGCCCGTGCAGCGGCGCGGCTTCGTGCCGGCCGTGCAGTCGCCGCTGCGCTTCTACGCCAAGTACGGCGCGCGGCGTGTCGTCAATACCGCCTACGAGACGCCCGTCACCGAGGGCGACACCGACGTCCAGCCGTACCTGGTGGTCGACGACCTCGGCTCGGGTCACGTGCTGCGCCGCGCCGAGGCGCGCTCGATCGTGCGCGCGATCCTGGAGCGCCGCTACGGCTGGCTCTGCCCGCCCGAGTACATCGAGAAGGTGGTGCGCTCGTTCGTCGACGATCCGGTCGCGCTCGATGCGCTACGCCAGAAGCCGAGCCAGCCGCGGCTGAACCCGGTGCGCGATCCGCGCTTGCCCAGCATCCCGGCCGACCTGCGCGTGCTCGTGGTCGCGAATGAGAAGCACGACATCCACCACGTACGCGAGCGCGGCTACGTCGAGTCCCCGGCCCGCGTCGGCGCGATCCGTCGCGAGCTCGGCAAGACCGACCTGTTCGAGTTCAGCAAGCCGGACCGCTTCGGCGACGAGCACGTGCTGGCGGTGCACGACGCGGACTTCGTTCGCTACCTCGAGCGCATGTGCGCCAGCCTGAAGGACAAGCCTTCGGTCTACCCGTACGTGTTCCCGATCCGAAACCCCGCGCGCCCGCCGCGCGACATGCCGGTGCGCGCCGGCTACTACTGCATCGATACCTTCACGCCGCTCCACTACAACGCCTGGCCGGCGGCGCGCCGCGCGGTCGACTGCGCGTTGACCGGCGCGAGGTCGATGCTCGACGGCCGCCACTTCTCGTACGCGCTGGTCCGACCACCCGGCCATCACGCCGAGCGGCGCGTGTTCGGTGGCTTCTGCTACCTGAACACCGCGGGCGTCGCGGCCCACTACCTCTCGCAGCACGGCAAGGTCGCGATCCTCGACGTCGACTACCACCACGGCAACGGCCAGCAAGACATCTTCTACCGCCGCCCGGACGTGCTCACGATCTCGATCCATGGCGATCCGGTGTTCGCGTATCCCTACTTCACCGGCTTCGCCGAGGAGGTCGGAGAGGGGGAGGGCGAGGGCTTCAACCTCAACCTGCCGCTCGCGGAGAACATCACGGCCGCGCAGTACGTGAAGACGCTCGCCTACGCGCTGAACCGAATCAGGCAATTTGCCCCGTCGTTCCTGGTGGTCTGCCTCGGCCTGGACACGGCGAAGTCGGATCCGACCGGGACCTGGTCGCTCGCTGCGGCCGACTTCGAAGCGAACGGGCTGCGCATCGGCGCGCTCAACCTGCCCACGCTGGTCGTGCAGGAAGGCGGCTACAACACGCGCACGCTCGGCGTGAACGTTCGCCACTTCTTCCGCGGCTTGTACACCGGCGCTGCCCAGGCGAAGCGCTACACGCGTCCGCTGACGGAGAGCTTTTTCCCACTCCGCACTAGGAGCGGCTAACTACACGCTGTACTAATCTCCCGACAGGACACGGGAGGCTTGCGATGATCGTGGAAGCGGGTGCGCTGCCGGTGGGACAGACGCTCCAGTTCGACGTGTGTATCGTCGGGAGTGGTCCGGCGGGGCTGACGCTGGCGCGTGAGCTGGGCGCGCATGGTCTGCAGGTCTGTGTGTTGGAGAGCGGCAGCTTCGAGCCCTCGGAGGGGGCGACGCGCTCGCTCTCCGAGCTGGCCAGCGAAGGCGGCTTCGTGCAGGTCAATCCAGACAACCGAAACCGCCGTTTTGGTGGCAACTCGGGCTTCTGGGGCGTGCACCTCAACCACACCACCAACGGCGTGCGCCTGATCCCGTACCTGCCTTCGGACTTCGAGCGGCGCGACGGCGTGCCGTTCAGCGGCTGGCCGTTCAGCCGCAGCTACCTCGACCCCTGGTACGCGCGCGCGCAGGCGATCCTCGGCGCGGGCCCGTACGCGTACGATCTGAAGAACTGGGTCACGCCCGAGACGTCGCCGCTGCCGCTCGGCGATCGCTACCAGACCGTGATCTTCATGTTCGGCAACGGCGAGATGTTCACGCAGCAATACCGGCGCGAGCTCGAGCTGTCGCGCAACGTCACCGTCTACACCTCGTCCAACGCGCTGGAGCTGGAGACCGAGCCGAGCGGGCAGGTCGTGGAGCGCGTGCAGGTCGGCACCGTGCAGGGCGCGCGATATGCTGTGCAGGCGAAGTATTTCCTGCTGGCCGCCGGCGGCATCGAGAACACGCACCTGCTGATGCTCTCGAACAAGGTGCATAAGGAGGGGCTCGGCAACGAGCACGACCAGCTCGGCCGCTACTTCATGGACCACCCGATCGCCGAGGGCGGGCACATCTACCCCAGGGACCGACGCATCTTCGAGCGCACCGCGCTGTACGACAAGCGGCCGGTCGACGGCGCGCACATCATGGGCGGCCTGGTGCTATCCGACGAGCTGGTGGTGAAGGAGAGCCTGCTCAACCTGACCAGCTGGCTGTTTCCGCGCCCCAAGTGGTCGGCGCGCGAGGACTCGATGAAGGCGCTGCGTCGCTTCGCGCGCGGGCGCTCGTTCGGCAACGGCCTCGGCGCCGCCTGGGACGACTTCACCAGCGCGCTGCAGGGCGGCGGCGCGGTGATCGACGGCATCTACAACAAGGCCACCGGCGTGCCGTTCCCATTCTGGCCGAACCTCGCCGAGGGCGAGTGGCACCGCAAGCAGCAGCAGAAGCACCGCGCGTACGGCGTGTTCGAGGTGCTGCACCTGCTGGAGCAGGCGCCGGATCCCGAGAACCGGCTCGTGCTCACCGAGGAGCGCGACGCGCTCGGCCGGCGCAAGGCCAAGCTGATCACGCGCTGGCGCGAGATCGACAAGCGCGGCATCGACCTGGGCCAGAAGATCCTCGACGAGGAGCTGCGCAAGAAGAAGCTGGGTCACTTCGAGCCGCGGCGCACCAAGGACGACGATCTGATCTGGTCCACGCTCGGCGCCTCACACCACATGGGCACGGCGCGCATGCACCAGAGCCCGCGCCTGGGTGTGGTGGACGAGGACTGCAAGGTGCACGGCGTGCACAACCTGTTCGTCGCCGGCAGCGCCACGTTCCCCACCGGCAGCTCGCTCAACCCCACGCTCACCATCTGTGCGCTGTCCGCGCGCATCGCCGATCACGTGAAGCTGAAGCTGGGGCGTTCGCAGAACGTGTCGATGGCGTAGTGCTACGCGGGATCAGCGCGCTCGGCGCATGCGTGCTGCTCGCGATCGCGTTCGCGTGTTGCCCGCGCACGCTGCGCTCGCACGTGCGCGGCCGGACCGTGCTCGGGGGCCTGGCCCTCACGCTGGCGACCGCGATCGTGGTGCTGCTGACGCCGGTGCGCTGGCTGTTCGTGTGGGCGAACGATGCCGTCGAGCGGCTGCTGACGTTCAGCCAGGCCGGCGCGCAGTTCGTGTTCGGCCCGCTGGTGGACGTGCAGAGCTTCGGCTTCGTGTTCGCGTTCCAGGTGCTGCCCACGATCGTGTTCTTCTCGGCGCTGATGTCGCTCGCCTACCACGTGGGCCTGATGCCGTGGGTGGTGCGCCAGCTCGGGCGCCTGCTCTCGCGCGCGCTCGGCGTGAGCGGCGTCGAGAGCCTGTCGACGGTGGCGGACATCTTCGTCGGCCAGACCGAGGCGCCGCTCGTGATCAAGCCGTACCTCGAGGCGCTCACGACGTCCGAGCTGATGGCGTGCATGACGGCCGGCTTCGCGACCACCGCGGGCGGCGTGATGGCGGCCTACGTGATGATGCTGAAGGACCTGATCCCGGGCATCGCGGGGCACCTGATCGCGTGCAGCGTGCTGGCCGCGCCGGCGTCGCTGGTGGTGGCCAAGCTGATGCTGCCGGAAGACCAGGCCTCGAGCGCGGCGGACATCGACCAGCTGGAGCTGCCGCCGGCGGCCAGCGGCGTGCTCGACGCGATCACGATGGGCACCAGCGACGGCCTGAAGCTGGCTGCGAACGTGGGCGCGATGTTGATTTCGTTCCTGGCGCTGACGGCGCTGCTCGACTTCCTGCTCGGCTGGGTCGCCCCCGGCATGAGCTTGCTACGCATCTTGAGCACGGTGTTCTGGCCGCTGGCGTGGCTGATGGGCGTGCCCGGCGAGGACGTCGCCAAGCTGGCGGGCTTGCTCGGGCAAAAGACGGTGATGAACGAGTTCGTCGCCTACTCGACGATGGCCAAGGAGCTGGCGCAGGACCCGCACTGGCTGAGCGAGCGTGGCCGCGTGATCGCGTCGTATGCGCTGTGCGGCTTCGCGAACTTCGGCAGCATCGGCATCCAGATCGGCGGCTACGCAGCGCTCGCGCCCTCGCGTCGCGCCGACCTTGGTCGCCTGGCGCCACGCGCGATGCTCGGCGGCCTGCTCACCACCTGCCTGGTCGCCTGCATCGCCGGCCTGATCACGTGAACGGAACGGGACCGGCGGTGTCGTCCCAGCGCATCAGGGCGCCTTCGCCCTCGCGGATCACCATGAAGGTGCGCGAGCTCTCGTGCGTGCCGGTCTGCTCGTCGGGGGGATCGTCCTGGCCCCAGCTGCCGAGGTTCACGTAGCTGGAGTCCGGCGACACCGGGACTAGCATCGGGTCGTGCGTGTGGCCCATGATCACCCAGCGCGCGTGGAACAGCGCGGCGATGCGCTCGGCGCCGCTGCGCATGACGGCCGCGGGGTTGGTGTTGGTCCCGCGTCCGATCAGCGCGTACGCGGCCAGCGGCAGTGCGGGCAGCGCACACAGGCCGACGGTGGTCGCGCTCGCCCACGACCAGGCGATCAACGCGAACAAGGCGATCGCGAACGCACCGAGCCCGGCGAAGATGCGGTCGAGGTACAGACTACGCACCACGTAGTTGAGGCTCTCGACGGCGGGCTTCACGTACACGGTGCGCAGCGCGGCCAGGCGTGCACTGTCGATGCCGCTGCGCCGGGCGAAGTGCTTGAGCTTGGCCTCCGCGCGCCGCACGTGCCGCTGGAGCGCGTGCTGGAAGGTCTCGTTCACCAGGCGATAACACGCGCGCCCGTAGCGCACCGCGATCGCGAGGCTGCCGCTCACGCCCAGCTTCAAGAGCAGGAACGCGTACGCGCTCATGCCCACGTAGCCGTAGCTGGCCGAGCTCAGGCCGCGCGTCGGGCGCGCGACGTTGCGCAGCAGCACCGAGAACGGCGTGTCGCGGATACGCCGCGAGTCGGTCAGCCCGACCGGCAGCAGCGGGTCGCCGTAGCTGCACATCGGGTCGAACTCGTGGCCATGCTCCACGTAGAACAGGCCGTCGACGGCGTAGAACCACGGGCAGATCTCGATCCGCGACGCGATGTCCGTGCTCGCGTGGTGCGCGACCGCCTCCACGAACGCGCGCTGGGCGCGGCGCCAGTGCAGCTCGATGTCGTGGTTGCCGCGCACGAACACCAGCGAGTTGCCGGCGTCGAGGAAGCGCGCGAGCGCCGCGAACACCGTCGGGTGACGGGCGGCGATCGCGTTCAGCTTGCGCACCACGTGATCGGGCGCGCTGCCGAGCCCACAGCGAAGCTCCTCGACGGTAGGCGGCGTCTCCACCTGCTCGGCGGCCAGCGACACACCGACCAGATCGAGGAAGTCACCGGCGAGGATCAGCTTCCACTGACGGCCCGGTGCGCTCGGTGTCCTGTAGTGATCGAAGAGCGCGACCAGGCGTGAGTCGATCGCGGCCTCCTGGAGCAGCCAGCTCGTGGTCGCCCACGGCCGCAGGTGCGGCACGATGTCCGAGCCGAGGTGGACATCGGAGAGCAACAGGTAGTCGGTGAGCGGCTCGGGCACTGCTTCAACTCTAATGGCTCGCTCGGAGAAGGAGCAGGCCCATGACCAAACGATGACGCTCCAGTCAGTGTACCCCAATGACCCCAAAGCGAGGTGCCCGATAGGTGGCGCTCCTCCTCAGATTGATTTATCTCTCGGCGGCCCACGTTCGTGAGGACGCGCAGCAAGGGGAGAAACCTGGTGAAACTCGCTTCTTTGGTCCTGTGTCTCAGCGGTTCGTTGCTGGTTGCCAACCTGGCCTCCGCGCAGGAGGCTGCCTATGCCAGCCCGCAGCCGCAGCCCGTGTACGCGTCGCAGCCCGCCGCCAACTCGGGCGCGC
>DASUME010000947.1:0-2165 GCA_036277895.1 Polyangiales bacterium | reverse complement strand
GACGCTGAACCCGATGACGATCGCTAGCATCGCGGTGGTGGCCACGCGTCGCCGCATCGCCTCGTACTGCGGAGCATCGAGCCCGAGCGACTGCGTGATGCTCCAGACGCCGTGATAGAGGTGCAGCGAGAGCGCCGCCATCGAGATCAGGTAGAACGCGCTCACCCATGGGTTCATGAAGCCGAGCACGGTGTTGTTGTAGACGTCCTTCTGCACGAACTCGTAGCCAAGGTGTCCAGTCATGCCGACCGTGGTCTGCAGGACGTGGTAGACGGTGAAGGCGAGCAGCGTCACGCCGCCCCAGCGCATGGTCTTCGACGCATAGTCTGTGCCCACGGACCTCTTCACGCGGTACCGCGTCGGACGCGCACGCTCGCTCCGCGCCCAAAGCGTGATCGCGGCGTGGATGTGGACGACCAAGGCAGCGGTCAGCACGAAGCGTTGCCCCCACAAGATGGGTGGACGGTCGGCCAAGAACGCGGCGTAGGCGTTGTACGAGTCGCGTCCTGCGTAGATCGCGACGTTACCGAGCATGTGGGCGAACAGCCAGCCCACCACGGTGAGACCGGAGATGGCCATCGTGGCCTTGCGGCCTACGTTGGTTTCGTAGAAGGCGATCACGTTCATGGCAGTTCCTCGCGTTGCATCACTCGATAGACGAGGCACCCCGCAGGCTCGTGACCAAGTTCCAGATTTTTGTGATCGGAGATGCGGTGTAACGCATTCGCCTGCTCGTTCGCCGTGACTGGGCAGACAAGGCCTACGGCCTCGAGAAGGTGGAGCTTTCGATGACCAAAAACATGCTCGTGTTCATGTTCTCCGTGTGCGGCCTCGCGACCGTCGTCGCCCTCGATGCGCGTCCGGCCGAAGCCGATCTCGACCTTCCCCACGCGAGAGTGGCGGAGCTGATGAAGAAGCCTCTGCCAGACATCGCGGGCAAGGAGGTCGAGATGATCCGCGTGGAGTTCAAGCCCGGCGCGGTGGACCCGGTACATCGCCATGACGCGCACGCGTTTGTGTACGTGCTGGAGGGTTCCATCGTGATGGGACTCCAGGGCGGCAAGGAGGTGACGCTGAACCCCGGCGATACTTTCTACGAGTCGCCCAACGACATCCACACGGTCGGGCGGAACGCCAGCAAGACCAAGCCGGCGAAGTTCTTGGTTACCCTGCTCAAGAAGCAGGGCGCGCCGGTTGTGATCCCGGTTCCGCAGTAAGCTCGAGCGCGGTCTCCAAGTCGTTCTATACGAACGTATAATGTTGCCGCCGTCTCGACGCCTTCATGCTGGCAGTCATGATGGTTGAGCAAACGAAGCTTCCAAGCGACCCGTTGATCTGCGTCGTCGACGACCACGAATCGGTGCGCGACGCGCTGATGGGGCTGCTTCGCTCCTATGGACTGCGGGTCGCTTGTTATGAGAGCGCGGAGACGTTCCGTGACTCGGCAGCGCTGCTCGAGGTCGACTGCTTGATCCTCGACGTTCACCTGCCGGGAATGAGCGGGCCGGACTTGATGAGCGAGCTCGCCGCGCGTGAGCTGCGACCGCCGGTGATCCTCATCAGCGGAGCCGTCGACGCGCACACGCGCAAGCTGATCGACCGTGCCGCGCCGCACGCGCTTCTGATCAAGCCCTTCCAGGATGACCACCTGCTCCATGCGCTGCAGCGGGCACTCCACGAACAAGACAGCAAGGGGAGGCCCGGTCATGAGCACTGAGCCGTGCGTGTGGGTCGTCGACGATGACCCTTCGATTCGCGATGCACTGACGGGGCTGCTTCGCTCGGCGGACATTCCCGTCACCGCGTTCTCGAGTGGCAACGAGTTCCTGAGCGCCTTCCGTACCGGCTCCCCGGCTTGCGCCGTCCTCGACATGACGTTGCCCGATCTCACTGGCTTGGAGATCCAGGCGCGCTTGCGGCGCGAAGCGATCCAGGTGCCAGTGGTGTTCCTCACCGGCTTCGGGGATATCGACACGAGCGTGCAGGCCATCAAGGCGGGTGCCGTGGACTTCCTGACCAAGCCGCTCGACAACGAGCGCCTGCTCGCCACGGTCGGCGCCATCGTGGAGGCCGCGCGCAACGGTGGAACGCGGGGTGCGGTTGGACGCAGCGCGGCGTGGCGCGAGGCGCTCGGACAGGTGGAGGTAGTCGCCGCGACCGATGCC
>DASUME010000946.1:0-7523 GCA_036277895.1 Polyangiales bacterium | reverse complement strand
TCGCCCGCGCGAAGGAGCTCGGCTAGTCCTTCGGCGGGCGCGGGCCGAAGATCGCGGTGCCGATGCGTACCTCGGTCGCGCCGGCCGCGAGCGCGACGTCCAGGTCGTCGCTCATGCCCATCGAGAGATCCTCGAGGGCATGCTCGCGCGCCAGCTGTGCCAGCTTCTCGTAGGCGTGGCGCGAGCTCGCGAGATCGTCCGCCGGTGGGATCGTCATCAAGCCCCGCAGCGTGAGCTTGGGGAGCGCGCGAACTGCCTCGATCAACGTGGGCAGGTCGTCCGGGGCGACGCCGCCTTTTTGCGCCTCGCCCATCACGTTGACCTGCAGCAGCACCGGCACGGGTGCGCTGGCGCGCTCGTGGATCGCACGCGCGTGGGCCTCGCTCGCGAGCGTGTCGATCAGCGCGCCGCTGTCCAGCAGCAGCTTGAGCTTGTTGCGCTGGATGCCGCCGATGTAGTGCAGGCGCAGCTCCGGCAGACCGCGCAGCGCCGCGGCCTTCTCGGCCAGCTCCTGCGCGTAGTTCTCGCCGAAGTCGCGCTGCCCGAGCGCGTACAGCTCGCGGATCGCCGCCGCCGGGTGGAACTTCGAGACCGCGATCAGCCGCACGCCGCGCGGGATGCGGGCGAGCACGTGCTGGTAACGTTCGGCGAGCGCGCTCACGGCCAGGCGGTGAGCACGCCGAGCTGCTCCAGCAGCTCGACCGTCTCGGCACAAGGGAGTCCCACCACGTTGGTGTACGACCCATGCACCTCGCTGACCAGCGCCATGCCGAGATCTTGGATCCCGTACGAGCCCGCCTTGTCGAGGCCCTCGCCCGAGAGCACGTAGCCCGCCAGCGTGGCCTCGCCGAACGCGCGAAAGCGCACGCGGCTGGTGACGGTGCGCGTGTCGACCTTGCCGTCGAGGCACAACGCGATCGCGGTGTGCACGAGGTGCTCGCGCCCCCGCAGCGCGCGCAGCATGTCCGCGCTCTCGTCGTGATCGCGCGGTTTGTTCAGCGCGCGCCCGTCGAGCTCCACCGTGGTGTCCGCCGCCAGCACGGCCGCGCCCGGGTGCCGCTGCGCGACCCGGCGCGCTTTCTCTTCGGCCAGGCGCGTCACGTAGGCATGCGGCGACTCGCCCTCCCGCGTGGACTCGTCGATGTCGGCGGGGTCGACCTCGAAGGTGAGGCCCAGCCGCCCGAGCAGCTCTCGCCGCCGTGGCGACGCGGAGCCGAGCACCAGCCGCAGCGCGAGCTTCATGCGCGCTCTCCGATGTCGGCCCGCTTCACGCGGCGCACGTAGGTGTGCGCGACCTGCACCGGATCGAGCCGCAAGCACTTGGCGACCTCGGCGACGAAGCCGCGCACGTAGACCAGCGCCGGCAGCGCCGCGAAGTCGTCGCTCTCCAGCGCCTCCAGGTACGGCAGGTTGATCTTGGTGCGCCGGCTGATCTGCTTGAGCTCCAGGCCCTGCGACTCGCGCACCGCGCGCAGCAGCGAGCCGTCGAACTCGGTCTCGGGCGAGATCGAGGGGGCTGGCGGCAGCTCACGCGCGCGCGCCTCGGCAGGCGCCTCTTCTTCGAGCTCCAGCGCGGCCTCCGGGAACACGGTCAGCTCGTAGGGGCGGCGGCGCGCGTGATCGAGCAGCACGTCGAACGCCTCGTCGAGCCGCGCCCGTACCGCGCGCAGCTCCTCGAAGCTGTACAGGCCGTAGCAGCACAGCGCCTCGTCGGCGTAGACGTCGCGCATGCGGCGATTCGCGCGCCGGATCTCTTCGTCGGTGGCGCCGCGATCGATCTCGAGCAGGTCGTGGTGCGAGCCGCGCGGCACGGTGCGCTGGGGCGGCTTTTGACCCTTGCCGGAGTCGATCGAGAGCAAGCGGCGCGCGAGCTTCTCCAGGCTCTTGCTGGCCTTGGTGCCCGGCGCCTTCACGAGCAGCGGCTTCTGCTCGCGCACGCACGCCCACACGTTGTCGTCGTAGTCGATGTAGCCGAGGTAATCGATGTTGGAGCCGAGCCGCTGCCAGGCGGCGCTGCGCATGCTCTCGCCGAGCTCCAGGTCCGTGCGCACGCGGCTCTGGTTGACCACGAAGTGCACCTCCGAGGTCGCGAGCAGCTCGCTGGCCGCGCCCGCGAGCGGGTGCTCGTCGGCCTCCAGCGCGGCGACCAGCTCGCGCGGCACCGGCAAGCCGCCGAGCTCGTCGGCCATCGCGTAGAGCGAGTGCTTGGCGGCCGCGTCGTTCGTGAGCTGGGAGAGCGCGCGCAGGAACAACGCGCGTACGAAGCGGTAGCTGCCCTCCACCGCGGGGGGCTCCGGGACCGTGACGTAGAGCGCCAGGTCCGCCGCCAGGAAGACATCGAGCAGCTCGCTGTCGATGCCCGCGCCGAGGTCGAGCACGAGGTAGTCGCACTCGATGTGCTGCAGCGCCTCGAACAGCTCTCGGCGACTGCGTGAAGGGCCTTGCCCCGCATGCCCGTCGGCGACGCCGCCCTGCAGGAAGTACAAGCTAGGGACGTCCGTGGTCTCGATCTCGAGCGGCCGCCGGGCCGCGGGCGCGATGCCCTGCGCGGGCAGACGCGGCGGCACGCCCAGCAACGTATGCAGGTGCGCACCCGAGCGATCGGCGTCCACCACCAGCGTGGTTCGGCCGAGCGTGGACATGTAGATCGCCAGATTGCAGGCGATCACCGTCTTGCCGGCGCCGCCCTTGGCACCCGAAACGGCGACGGTTCGGCGTGCCTTGCTGCCCGTGCGTGAGAGCACGGGTCCCTTGAACGGAGACCCCCCAGGCGAGGTGCCTGCCGGGGTAATGAGAGGGTCACGCGGACGTTCGTGCGGCACGGAGGATTGCTCTAACAATCGTCCATCGTCCGTGCAAACGCGAGTATTCGTCGACGCCAAGGTCGTGCGATGCTGCCTGACCGAGACGGGTCGCCGGGGGGCGAGCCGCTGCGCACGAAGAGGGGGCTGTAGCCGGTGCTGTTGCAGCGCGATCAGATCGTGGTGCTGGTGTTCGAGATCGACGGCCACCGCTACGGGGTCGATACGGACGCAGTCGAGGAGATCGTGCGCGCCGTGCTGCCCACCCGCCTGCCGAAGGCGCCGCCGGTGATCATGGGCCTGGTCAACGTGCGCGGCGAGGCGCTGCCGCTGGTCGACCTGCGCCTGCGCTTCGCGCTCCCGCTGCGGCCGCTCGGCGTGCACGAGGTGTTCGTGATCGTCTCGGCGCGCGGTCGGCGCTGTGCCTTGCGCGCCGATGCCGCGCGTGAGCTGGTGCGCGTGCCCCGTGAGAGCGTGGCGCCCGCGCCCGCGCGAAGTCGCTACGCGGCGGGCACCGCGGCGCTCGCGGACGGCCTGCTCGTGATCTGCGAGCTCGATGCCTTCCTCGAGGAAGCGGAGCTGCTGGAGCTCGACGCGGCGCTGGCGGAGGCGAGCCCATGACGCGCATCGGCGGCACCTACGCGCGCTTGATCGATGAGCTGATCCGGGAGCGCACCGGGATCGTGGCAGGCCACCACCAGAACGACACCGAGCAGCGCGTCTTTGGGCGTGCGATGGCGCGCGCGGGCGTGAGCGACGAGGCGGTGTACCTGGCGCTGCTCCAGCGCGACAGCAAGACGTTCGACGAGCTGATCGCGGACCTGACCGTGCCCGAGACGTACTTCTTCCGCGACCCGCCGCACTACGAGCTGCTGCGGCGTGAGGTGCTGCCCGCGGTGCTGAGCAAGCGCGCGGCCAGCGAGACGCTGGAGGTGTGGAGCGCGGGCTGCGCCACCGGCGAGGAGCCCTACTCGCTCGCGATGCTGCTCGAGCAGGAGCTGCTCGGGGAGCGCTCGCAGGTGCTCGGCAGCGACATCTCGATCCGTGCGCTCGCGCGTGCGCGGCGTGGCGTGTATGGCCGCTGGTCGCTGCGCGCCACCAACGAAGCCAGCGTGAAGCGCTACTTCGAGCAGCACGGGCGCGAGTACCGGCTCACGCCCCGCATCCGCAAGAAGGTCCGCTTGGTGCAGCACAGCCTGAGCGCGGAGGCCTACCCGCGCCCAGGCTCACGCGCGTTCGGGTTCGACCTGATCCTGTGCCGGAACGTGCTGATCTACTTCGACCGCGAGGCGACCGCGAAGGTGGGCCAGAAGCTGGCGCGCGCGCTCAAGGACGACGGCTGGCTGATGCTCGGCCCGAGCGATCCCGTGTTGGAGATCGAGGAGTGGTGCGACAAGGTGGCGACGCCGTGCGGCCTGCTGTATCGCCGTCGCCACGCGCGTGAGCCGGTCCCGCAGCCGCGGCACTGGAGGTCCCGTACGCACCACGCGCGCAGCACACCGCCCGTGGCGCTGCGCAGCGAGCCACCCGCGCCGCGCGAGGAAGCCCCGCGCGCAGAGCCCATCCCGGTCGAAGATCCGCTCCCGGCGCTGGCTCGCTTGCTCGAGGCCCACGGCCCGACCGTGGCCGAGGCGGGCTGCCGCGAGCTGATCACCCTGCACCCCCTGAACGCCGCGCTGCAGCTGATGCATGCGACGTTGCTCTACGATCTCGGCAAGCGAGACCAGGCCGAGGCCGCGCTGCGCCGCGCGCTGTACCTCGATCGCTCGCTGCTGGTGGCGCAGATGTTGGTCGCGACGCTGGTCGAACAGCGTGGCGACCACGAGGCGGCAGCGCGGCTGTATGAGACGCTCGCGCGCGAAGCCGAGGCGCTGCCGGCGGAAGAGCCCGTGCCGCACGGGGATGGCTTGACGCACGCCGCGCTGGCCGGCGTGGCTCGGCAGCGCGTGCGTGCGCTGCAGCGAGGACCCGCATGAGCGATGAGCATCAGATCCTGGAGCAGCGCGCCCGCACGCTCGCGCGCCCGCGCAGCACACTCGCCGAGCGCAGCACGCTGGCCGTGTTCGAGCGTGCCGGCGTGCGCTATGCGATCGACCCGCGCTTCGTGTACGAGGTGGCGCGCGCGCCGCGACCCACGGCGCTGCCGCGCAGCGAGCGGCACTGGCTCGGCGTGACCAGCCTGCACGGCGAGCTGATCGCGGTCGCGGACCTGCCCGTGCTGCTCGGTGACGACGCCGCCACCCACGCCGAGGAGAGCACGCTGCTGCTGGTGCTCGGCGTCGAGGCGCGCGAGCTCGCGATCGAGGTCGACGCGGTGCTCGAGCCGGTGCGCGCCGATGTGCCTCGCCACGAGCCGCCCCACACGGACGCGGCATCGAGCCTGATCGAAGGTGTCACCGAGGACGGGCTGCGCGTGGTGCGCGGCGAGCGGTTGTTGTCCGACCCGCGGTTGACCGTGAACTCCTCCCTGGAAACGTGAGTGAGCTGCCATGCCCGTGAAGCAACTAGGCGTAGGAACGAAGATCGGAGCCGGCTTCACCGTCTCGCTGGTGATGCTGGTGGTGGTCGGCTGGATCGCGCGCAGTAACTCGGCGCAACTTCTGGAGACGGCAAGCTGGGTCTCGCACACCCACGAGGTGTTGGAGGGCATCGCGCGCATGACCGCGCGCGTGCGCGAGTCGGAGGCGGGCGCGCGCGGCTACGCGCTCACCGGCGACGAGAAGATGTTGCGCTCGCACGTGGGCGCGCGCACCGAGCTGGCCGGGCTGCTGAAGGGGCTGCACGCACTCACGATCGACAACCCCCTGCAGACGCGGCGCATCGAGGAGCTCCAGCCGCTGGTCGAGCGCAAGCTCAAGTTCCAGGACGAGCTGGTCCGGCTCCGCCGCGAGCAGGGCCTGCAGGCCGGCGCGGGGCTGGTCGGCACGGGCGAAGGCCGCGTGGTGATGGACGAGATCCACGAGCTCGCGCTGAAGATGGAGGAGACCGAGCGCACCCTGCTCAACCGTCGCCAGGGCGAGTCCGCGGAGTCCGTGCGGGACACGGCGATCCTGATCGGCCTCAGCGTGTTGTTCGCGGTGCTGCTGGTCTCGCTCGCCGGCTTCCTGATCGCGCGCGACATCTCGCGCCAGGTGACCGAGCGCGAGCGCTTGCTCAAGGCCACCCGCGAGGCGATCCAGCACCTCAGCTCCGCCACCGCCGAGCTGCTCGCGGCCACGGCGCAGCAGGGCAGCGGCGCCCAACAACAGGCGGCGGCGATCGCGGAGACGGCGACCACCGCCGAAGAGATCGCGCAGACCGCGACCCAGTCCGCCGAGCGCAGCCAGACCGTGGCCAACGTCTCGCAGTCGGCCGCCGACAACGCGACCGCCGGCAAGCGCACGGCCGACGACATTGTGCGCAAGATCAACGAGCTCAAGGAGCGCGTCGCGAGCATGGCGCAGAGCATCATCACGCTCTCCCAGCACGCGCAGTCGATCGGGGAGCTGAACACTGCCGTGGGCGAGATCGCCGAGCAGTCGAACATCCTCGCGCTCAACGCGGCCATCGAGGCCTCGCGGGCGGGCGAGCATGGGCGCGGCTTCTCGGTGGTCGCCGAGGAGGTGCGCGGGCTGGCCGAGCAGTCGAAGAAGGCGACGCGCTCGGTACGCCAGCTGCTCGGCGACATGCAGCGCGAGACCAACCGCGCCGTGATCATCACCGAGGAAGGCACCAAGAGCGCCGACGGCGCGGTGCGCGCGGCCAACGACAACGGGCGCATCTTCGCGGAGCTGACGCGCTCGGTCGGCGACGCGGCGCAGGCGGCGCTGCAGGTGGCGGCCTCCGCCTCGCAGCAGGCGGTCGGCGTGACCCAGATCCAGCAGGCGATGCGCGACATCAACCAGGTCACCGCGCAGAGCCTGGCCTCCACGCGCCAGATCGAGAGCGCCAGCCAGGATCTCAACCAGCTCAGCACGCGCCTGCGCGACATGGTGGGAACGGACTGAGATGGACCGCGACGCGCTCGCCAAGCACCTGATGAGCTTGTTCCTCGTGGAGCTCGAGGAGCACGAGCAGACGCTCGAGCGCGATCTGCTCGCGCTCGAGCGCGAGGCCGGCGAGGACGAGCGTCGCGAGCTGATCGAGAGCGTGTTTCGCGCCGCACACAGCCTCAAGGGCGCTGCCCGGGCGGTGCACGCGACCACGATCGAGAACATCTGCCACCGGCTGGAGAGCGCGCTCTCGCAGCTGCGCGGGCGGCCGGAGGCACTCGACGCCAAGACCGTGCAGAACCTGCTCACGCACGTCGACGGCGTGAAGGCGGCGGCCCAGCGGCTGCGCGTGGAAGCGTCCATGGTGGCGGTAGCGGCGCAGCGTGCGGTGGGGCAGAGCCCGATCGTCGAGGAGCCGCGCCGGCCTGCGCCGCCGGATCCTCCCGCGAACAGCAACGCGTTGCCCAGCGTTCCGCCGCCCGCGGCGCCGCGGGCACTCGAGCGTGCTGCGCGCGTCGCCACCCAGAAGCTCGACGCGCTGGTCGCCAGCAGCGGCGACCTGCTGGTCGCCAACTCGCGTGTGGCCTCGCGGCTGGAGCAGCTCTCGATCTGGCGCGATCAGGCCGCGCGCGTGGCGCGCAGCGTGCGCACGGGCCACCGCGACGAGCTGGCGGACCTGTTCCTGAGCCTGGAGCGTGAGCTGGACGGCCTCGACGCGGGCCTGCGCGACGACGTGGGCGCGCTCACCGGC